>JBBSJI010000027.1:0-34486 GCA_038257425.1 Chitinophagales bacterium | reverse complement strand
TACAGGTCTTTTTTAAAATAAATGATCTCATTATTGGATGGTTTAAATGCACCGGGCATCAGTAATCTTAAAGGCGTGTACATAAACAGATAACGCCAATATTCCTTTGGCTCATGGGCTGGAGAAATAGAACCCGCCAGCAACATCAGCGATGCAAATTTATCCGGGTGATCCTGCGCCATCTGCACAATAACAGGCCCGCCAATACTGTGGCCAACAAGATGAACAGGTTTGTGGTTATCCTCTTTTTCAATCACGCTGTTGATCATATCCGCCTGCTCAGCTAAATGATAAGCAGAGCCAAAATCACTGTAGCCAAAGCCGGGCCTGTCAACCGAAATCATCTTGAAATGCTGCAGCAATACAGTATCCATCATATATATCTTAAACGCATCCCAACTGCCGGGTGAGCCATGGATAAATAACAGGGTGGGCAGGCTGTCGTTGCCGGCCTTAACATAATGCACAGAAACGCCTTTAGACTCCACGTTCAAAAAGTTTGCAGTAACATTTTTCTGTTCAAACTCTTTTTTGGCTTTACTATCGCTTATCTTGAACTTCATACATGATTGAGCAAAAATTATCCAGCATGATATAAATATCAACGACCAGCGTCCTGTGGAGAACCCCCATTTTAATTTCTTTCTGCTTTTTTTATTCATCAGAATTAAAATTGTTTCAGCTTTTTTAGAACAGCCCTATTTTCTTTAAACATCTGCATACCCTCTTTAACAGTTAAATATTTATGCCCCTTTTTATGATTTTGAATACTGATGTTACACAACAGTTTAAAATGCCGGGCTATTTCTTTCCAGGCAAAGAACAGCGAATGCCCGGGATCATAAATATGTGTAGGCTCACTGCCTGCCCCATTCAACTCAATAATACAAAAATTTCCATCTTTAAGGTCCTCAACATTACTGTACATAATATCAAGCCTGCCAAAATAAAATCCAGGTATCTGTTTACATATTTCATCAAAGGTTTTGGTAAATGCCGCATTGGCCCAATGACTCACATCAATAAACTTTGCACCACGGGCATGATTTCCATAAGGAACTAAATTCTTCAGTTCATTAGCCTGCAGTACTACATTTAAACTTTCTCCATAAATTTTTTGCAATGCAGGTAACTGCAAATGATAACGTGGGTCTTTTTCAAGTAGTTGGGTTAAATTAGAGATACCATCACCTTTTACAATTAAAAATTCCTTGGATACAATTCCTGTAATATGTCCATCAGTTTCATCCGGCATACGGCAATAAAAAATACCAACCTCATGGGGATATGAAATAAATTCCTGCACCAGGAAATCCATTTTTATTTTTGTGGCATAGGCAGTCACATCAGCAGTCGTAAATATCTTCTCTACCCCCCTGCCTTTGCCGCCAATATCGGGTTTGGCAATGCATGGAAAAGGGATACCGGAATTTTCAAGAACATTTAAAATTTCAGCGGCTGCTGTACCATCTTTAAAGAATAATGTTTTAGGTATATACTTTTCCGGAATGATATCATAGATCTCTTTTTTTGATTCCATCAAAAATCCAGCATTTTTAATTGTTGGATTGGCTGCGTTAAAAAAGAAAAAAGAGCGTGCCTTTGCAGCATAATAAAACCAAACAAAATACATGGGTATATAAACAATATCAAAAGACCAGTACTCCCAATGGGTAAGCTTATGAATAAACAGTTTAAATTTCTTCACGTATAGTTTTATTGAGTGTTTCCGGTATGTCTATTGTTTCATGAAATAACTTGCCGTGCAAGAGATCATCATGTAAAAAATCAACTTTACCAGGCTTTATAATCACCTGAGTAATGCTAAAGGTTTTCATACCTGTTTGCCGGTTGATAACAAACCCGTTCTCACTGTCGCCATTATCAGACCGATGAAAATCATGTATCAACTCCGGAGTTTTGTGTTCTTCGTTGGCAATAAAATCAGAAAATAATTGCTCCCGCTTTGCAATTATCTCCTCTGTATATAAAGTTGAGGAAGACCAGATATAATTTCCTGAAATATTTAAGGAGCTGGTATATTTTTTATTTCCATCCCATCTTAATTCATATAAATTGCCAGGTTGCCAAAGTATAACTGTGAATGGTTCAATATTATGGAGGTCTATCTCTTTAAAAAAATCAGCAGGCTTATCAGCTGCTATGATATCAAGTAATATCAAGCCCCTGCTTTTTTGGTAAGGCGGTGCAGGAATATGCTTTACAAAAGCTCCATTTAATAAAACAGCAACGGTGCTATCGCTGCTGGCTGCAAACCAGGTGCCTCCAGCTTTTGCATCTTTGGGATAAATTATTTTTTTATGGTTCAACTGGTGAAAGGCAGGCGCAGCTGCATTTTGCCGCTGTATATTTTCATCCCTGTTTGAAGTTATAATTATCGAATTATTTACAGAAACAAAACTTACTGTGCACATTGACGGCGGTATTGTAAAGTTGAAGGAGCCACCCCAAAGCCATCGGCTATCTGCAGGTCTTTTATAGAAAGTAAAGCAACTTTTATTAAAGCCTGGTGATGAATACAATGTTCCAGGTTATATAATACCTCCCTGTAGTAATTAGATTCGATACAAACAGACTCATCATCAGTACCGCAAAATATCTTTACTGTTTTATCTGGTTGCTCAAGATTGAACTGTATCTCTTTTATAACCTCAGCAGCAGCAGTGATATCATTTTCGTAAAGGATATTCCTTTTACGGTCATCATAATTTATAACTGCAGCTGGATAACCTGCAAGCAGGCATTGATAAAGTTCGATGATATGCCGGGTATGCTGGCCAATTGTTGCATTACTTAATGCAGCACAGGGCTCTGTATATATAGTTTGATCTGCTAATTGCCTTAACACATCAGTTAAACTGCTTAAAGCTTCTGTAGATTTGGTAAAAACACTTGTCAAAATTTCAATTTTAAAAGTTGAGGTATATCTTTTCGATGCATGATTATCAAAATAAGGCAGCATACAAAAGTGATCACTGCATAAAGGAACAAAAACACATCTCCGCCAAAGTTAATGCCCAATTTGGTAAGATGGAAAAAAATTGCACCCGACATAAGGCCCATCCCCATCAAAGCGCCTAACAACGTAGTACGAGGTATCAAAATTAAAAGGGCGGCTATCAATTCTGCTATGCCTGTACCAATCCTCCCCCAGGGTTCCATTTCCAGAACAGTAAACAATATAATAAATTAAAATGTCTGCCAGGCGACAAGGTCAGTGTAATTGTCTTTACACAGGCGTCTACGATATGAAGCGCTGCGGCAACTTAACCACTGCTAATTAATTGTAAAGTTTTTACAATGTCACATACCCGACAGAAAAACCGGCGGGCATTGAATACGTTTGTAAAATACTGAATGGCAAGCTGTATCTTTTTTATAACCGCTACTTTACAAATACTTTAAAAGACTGGAATAAGAATGAGGCCACCCTTAAAAAGAATGCAGACCTAAACTGGCCTAAGCTATTTCATTAATTAATTACACTAATTAAAACGAATTACACGGATTTCTAAACAGTAAATAATCCGTGTAATTCGTCTCAATTCGTGTTATAACATTCTATTGCTTTTTATTTGGAAGATATCCATCCCCTTTTAAATATTTATCCAGGAACTCCACTGTTTTATTGGAAGTGGTTATCTGGTTCTCCTTCTTATTAAAGCCATGGCCTTCATCTGCATAAGTAATATACTCAACCGGCACATTATTCTTTTTTACACCGGCAACTATCTCTTCGCTTTCAATAGGCAAAACACGTACATCATTCATTCCCTGGAAAACAAGCAGTGGCTTTTTAATTTTCTGGTAATTGAATAATGGTGAAATATTTTTCAGCCTTACCGAATCTGCCGTAAAAGGATCGCCCAGCTCATCATACAATGCCTTGCGGAATGATTCCCAATATGGCGGAATACTTTTTAATGTACGGGGCCAGTTGGCTACGCCAAACAGGTTAACCCCTACTTTAAATTCATCGGGGTGAAAAGCCAATGCTCCCAAAACCATACAACCACCATAGCTGCCCCCTTCTATACCAATCTTTGCTGTATCAATATAATCCTGCTGTTGCAGCCATTTTTTTGCCCATACACAGTCTTTAAGATCTCCATTACTATGATCTTTATTATCCATTTTATAAAAGGTTTTGCCATAGCCGCTGCTGCCCCGGTTATTAACCGCAAGCACTGCATATCCATTATTCACTAAATGCTGTATACTGTTGGAAAAACCGATTCTGGACTGTCCGCCCGGACCACCATGGATCCAGAGCAATGCAGGTACTTTATTGTTTTTTGATGCTGTAAGCGGTTTATAATAAATGGCAGGTATCTCTTTACCGTCGAAGGATTTAAATCGGATAACTGTGGCACTCACCAGGTCATTTACATCTACTTCGGGATTTAGGGTTTGCGTAAGTTGCTTTAAAGCTTTGGTTTCAAAATTATAACTGTATAAATTATTGGGGCTGCGGCTGGTACCTACAGTAAGCAGCATGTTTTTTTCAGTTGGGGAAATACTTACAGACTTTACATCACCATCTTTTATCTCCGGAAAGTCAACAGCTTTATTTGTTGCATGATCAAACAACAACACTTTGTTCTTACCATCTTCATTAATAAAAACGGTATGGTATTTTTCATTATCACTGATCTGCATATTATCCACGTCCCATGCATCGCTAAAATATTTTACCGTGCTGCCCGTATTTAAATTGTATTTACCAACGTACGAAAATTCATTGCCGTCATTGGTGATATAATACATGATGCTGTCATTCTTTTCAAAACCGGTGGCATACCAGGTTGCTTCATTATCATTACTGATCTTTTTCATGGTCTTGCTGGTACGGTCATACAGGTACAATTCATTTTTATCAGTTGTTATGCTTTTATTGAGTGCTATATATCGCTCGGTAGAACTGATTGCTCCCGGATTATATCCCGAATCATTCTGGAAGAGCAAGGTTGCATTCCAGCCAGTGGTATCAGCTTTCCAAAGATCGAAGTAGCTGGTATTGCGTTTGTTTGACTGGATATAAAGTGACTTTTTATCTGCACTCCATCCAAAAACGCTGTTAGCGCTGTTTGGCCAGGGTGTAAGGTCTTTTGCTGAAGTATCGCCGGGCGATTGCAGGTAGATATGAGAATTCTCATTACCTCCCTGGTCGGCGGCATATAAATATTTATTGCTTCCGGGTAAATAATCAACAGAAAAAAAAGATTCTTTGGTAGAATGGGTGAGCGGTTTCATGGAAGTATCGGCAATACTAATCTCGTAGAGGTTAAATATGCCGCTGGTATTTGCATGAACCAGTATCCTGGATTCATCTGTACTAAAGGCACCGCCACCAATGCTTTTATTATTAAAGAGTTGCTCGGCAGTGTACTTCTTTACATCTTTACGGGCTTCCAGTTCGTTATTACAGGCTGTTATAAGCACGGTAAGTATCAGAATTGGGAAAATAATTTTTGGCATGTTAGTTTTGTTTTAGGGAAGATAATAAATAAATTCATCATCCTTCAAGCTTTAAGATGCTAAAAAAATCTTACTTTAAAGTGAAAATGGATGGACCTGATATTTAGTGACATTGACTATTCAATAAATAATGATGGGTAATGAAAATAAAACAAGCGAGGTAAATGCTTTTATGCAGGAGCTTCATCATCCGCTACAGGCTGAAATAGAAGCCGTGAGGGCCATCATAAAAGCAAACCGTAAAATTGAAGAAAGAATAAAATGGAACGCTCCCAGTTTTTTTTACCAGGATGACCTGGCCACCATTCATGTAAAGGCAAAGCAGCATGTGCATCTTATCTTTCATCATCCTGCCATTGTAAAAATAAAATCAAAATTTCTGGAGGGTGATTATAAAGACAGGCGTATGATGTATTTTGAAAATATGGCAGAGATTAAAGCCCGTAAGAAAGAACTTACCCGGATCATTAAAGAATTAGTTGAACTAATGACTGTTTAAGCTTGCTTATTCCTGCATCTTATAACATTTGTTTTAAGCTTTTTGCTGTAAATTTAATATCGTAATGATCTCCGTAAAACGATATATCACATCTCTTTATTTTATTTTTCTGGCAATTAATTTACCGGCGCAAAACATAACAGGTACCTGGGAAGGCGACCTTGGCGGCGATCAGTTTCTGCAGCTGAATATTATACAAACAGGAAATAAGATTTGTGGCTATACCCGGGATTATGTTTTAGCAGATCAAAGAAGTTTTTGTAAAGCTTTTTTTGAAGGTTATTTTGATAAAGAGAAACAGAAATTATTTATTTCCGGTAAATATTTTTTACAAAATACGGGGAGTCATACGCTGATGAAATTGAGTTTAAAATATAAAGTAGTTAATGGCGTGGAAGTTCTCGAAGAAAAACCGAGTGCAGCCGCAATTATCTTATCCCTTCTGTCTCCTTTTGGAAATAATGATGAAGGTTCACCACAGCCCGAGTTAACCACACAATATGTATATATCAAAAAAGTATCTGACCAACCCTATGAAATAAATGAGCTGATGAAGGATTGTATTGCCAGGGATAAAGTAAGAGATACCATGGTGAAATTTATCACGCCTCCTAAATCAAAGGATAGTATCCCTCCCATAGTAAAAATTCCTCCACCGCAAATTAAGGATAGCGTAAAAGTAAACTTAGCTCCGCCTGTTGTAATTAAAAAAGATAGTATAGCTGCTGCTCCTAAAACAGTAACCCAAAGAAAAAATACCGAGCAAAGCCGCATTACCGTAAATACAAAAAGCATTAATTTAAAAGTATACGACAATGCCATTATGGATGGAGATACCGTAAGCATTTTGTACAATGGTAAGCTTTTACTCAGTCACCAGTTACTTTCAGAAAAAGGAATTGATATTAATCTGGAGCTGGATGAAAAACAAACCCGCCATGAAATAGTCTTATTTGCCGAAAACCTTGGCAGCATACCGCCTAACACCGCACTCATTGTTATAACCGCCGGTGATAAACGCTACGAATTGTTTGCCAGCGCCAGCCTGGAAGAGAATGCAGTACTGGTGTTTGAGTACAAACCTAAATGATAGCCCCAATGCTTTGTCATCTCAGTTAATTTGTTTTTCTTTAAAGAAGATTTCTGTTTTCTTTATACCAAACTACCAAACTGCATGCAAACATTAAATCCCCTTAGGGCTAATGAGAGGGAAATTTTTATGGATGTGCTCAGGGGCTTTGCTATCCTGGGCATTTTTATTGCCAACCTATATAGCTTTAGCTGGTATGATGCAAGTCTTCCGGATAATAGCCCCTATTTATTACCCGGGCCCGATCATACCATGTCCTTCCTGCATCATATGCTCATCGAGGGCAAGTTCTATTCCATCTTCAGTTTATTGTTTGGCTGGGGCATTGCCCTCCAGGTAAAACGGGGTATGGCCGCCGGTATTGATACCCTGCCCACTATAAGAAGGAGGCTACTCTTTATGTTGCTGCTGGGTGCCGTTCATTTAATGATCTGGACCGGCGATATTGTTTTCTTTTATGCGCTGCTGGCTTTTATCCTGCTGCCTTTGAGAAAGTTCTCCAATAAAACCCTGTTGATCACCGGTGCAGTCTTGATCCTTGCTCCTATATTATTGTATTGGCTCAAAATGACATGGCCCGCTTTTAATTATCCTGCTGAAAAATTGAACCAGGCAGCAAATTATGCAGACAGGCACCTGCTCCCTGAATTCCAGGATATCAAAAGCCGTGAAGATCTTTTAAAGGCCTTGGAAAGCGTTACATGGTGGGATTTTCTTAAAAATAATATATCCGGTACTTTACGACGGTATAACTACCTGTTCTTTGTTAGCCGTGTGCCCAAAGTGTTGGGCATGTTCCTGATCGGGTATGTAGTGGGACGTTCAGATTTTTTCAGGAACATCACTCAACACAGGAAATTAGTGTACATCATTATAGCTGCAGGGTTATTGATTGGCTTACCTGCCAATTACATGCTTGCAAAGCAGATGCAGGAGCATATGGGTGATTATTTTGAATTGAAACAGAACGGCCTTTATCAAACCATCTACTACACACTGGGTGTTGTACCGCTGGCGCTTGCGTATGTTGGCCTTTTCATGCTTGCCTTTAAAACAAAATCAGGAAACAGGTTACTAACCCTGTTGGCCCCTGCCGGAAAAATGGCTTTCACTAATTATATCATGCAGTCGCTTATTGGGAATTTTGTTTTTTTCAGTTTAGGACTGGGTTATATGTGGAAGGTAGGCCCTGTGTATTATACCCTTTTTGCAATTGTGGTATTCACGGGCCAGGTAATCATCAGTACTATATGGTTAAAATATTTTAATTACGGCCCGGTAGAATGGCTGTGGCGAAGTGCAACGTATAAAAAATGGCAGCCCTTCAGAAAAAATTGAAATGAAGAAACAATGAGTGAAGAAAAGAATATAGAAGAAATTCCGGATGAACAACCGGTAAATATAGAACCGGCAGATGAAACTACATCATCTGCTGAACCAATTCCCCAAGCCGGACAACGAGAAACAAATAACGAGAAACAAGAAACTGAAAATATGGAAGTACACCACCACACCCACCCCCCACACGGTAAGAAAAACTGGAGATCTTATTTCTGGGAATTCTTAATGTTGTTCCTGGCTGTGTTTTGCGGGTTCTTAGCTGAGTACCAATTGGAGCATAAGATTGAAAGCGACCGGGAAAAGGTTTATGTTCAAAACCTGCTGGAAGATTTGAAAGCCGACACGGCAATCTATAATGATTACACTAGAAATAATAAAGTTCTTTTTCAATCTATTGACACACTGATACAACTTATAAAGAGCCCGGAAAGAAAACAACACATTGCTAAACTTGCTTTTACCGCAAGAATGATATTACCTAAATACAAGCCCCTTTATACCACGGACCGTACGTATGAACAAATGAAAAGCTCCGGTGCCTTGCGTCTTATCAGGAACAAAGAAGTAGCCAATAGCGTCTCCCTGTATTATTACTCGGTTATCGAATTAAAAAAATACAATGATGCAGCTTTTACATGGGGTTCAGATTATGGAAAGGCGATGGGAAAAATATTTGATGCAGAATTACTGCTAAAAATAATAAAAGAGAAAAAGGAACAGCCTGCTATTGCATCTGATTTACTTACCGAAGATAGAAGTACGCTAAACGAGTTAATTACCAGTGCGCAATATTTGTACGGTTCATTTTTACTGGGAGAAAAGATTGGTGACCAAAGAAATATTGCAGCTAGAAATCTCATTGAGTTAATTAAAAAAGAATATCACCTGAAGTAATATGAGCGAAGAAAAAAACCTACCACCGGAAGAAATTCTGCAAGAGCAACAGGTAAATAAACAAACAACGGATGGAACTATATTATCTGCTGAACCTGACGTGGATGTTTTTACGCTGATAAGAACAGGAAGTGGCCCAAAGATAATAAACGCATCTTATAGTAAAGAACCCAAAGGCTGTGCCTTACTGCAAAAACAATAATTATGAAACGTAGAAATTTTTTGAAACTTTCATCAACAGCAGCTCTTTTACCGGCAGTAACATTGATTGCTTCAGCAGAAGTAAAGAAAACACCCGAACCAAAAGTACAGGTTTCTTTAACCGGGGATGGGCTTGAGCTTTCTCCGGCTGCTTATGCACAGTTATTACTGCAACTAACAGCAAATGATAAACTGGCAGCAGATAACTATTCACTGGGCGGATGCGTGGAAGCCCTGGAGAAAAAATTTGCGGCATTATTGGGAAAAGAAGCCGCCATTTTTATGCCTACGGGCACACTGGCCAACCAGCTTGCCATACGCAACCTTGCCCAAACCAATAACCGGGTGCTGCTGCAGGAAGAAAGCCATGTATTTAATGATACGGGTGATGCCTGCCAGGTGTTGAGCAATCTTAATTTGATTTCGTTGGGAGGAGGCAAGGCGGGTTTTACTTTGGAAGATGTGGAAGCCATTGTTAAAAAAACTGCTACAGGACGTGTTGCAACTAAAGTGGGAGCAATATCTATTGAATCGCCGGTAAGAAGAAGATCTGGGGAAGTGTTTGATTATGCCGAAATGAAAAAGATATGTACTTATGCTAAATCAAACGGTATAAAAACGCATTTAGATGGTGCAAGAATTTTTTTGGCACCAGCTTATACAGGTGTTTCAGTAAAAGATTATACTTTTTTATTTGATACAGTATATATTTCCCTTTATAAATATTTTAATGCGGCATCAGGCGCCATACTGGCCGGCGACAAAAAATTTATTGAGCCCTTATATCATCAGCGCCGGATGTTTGGATCGGGATTGCACCAATCATGGCCATATGCTGCAGTGGCAGGTTATTATGCTGATGGGTTTGAAGACCGCTTTTCAAAAGCAGTAAAAATTGCTGAAGAGTTTATCAGCCTCATAAAAAATAATAGCCGTTTTCAGGTGCAGCGTGTTGTTTTAGGGAGTAATATTTTTAGAATAAAAATAAATGGAATGCCGGCAGCAGCATTTGTTGAATCGCTGAAAGCAAATGGAGTAACAGGACGGGCAGACCCGACAAAGACGGATACATTATTATGCCAGGTAAATGAATCGTTATTGAACATAACTGCTGCTGAGTTGGAAACTGCATTTAATAAAAGCCTGAAATAAACAAAAATACCTGCCTGCGGGCAGCCGGTAATTCATTATTTCGGGAAGTTTTTGATGCTGTAAATGAAAAATTATAAAATGGAAGAAAATAAAAATAGTGAAGAAGAAAAGCCTGCAGTTGGCAATGAGCAGCTTGCGAAGAACACTCCGGAAACCGGCCAAGGCGAAATCCTGCCCTTATCCGGAGAAATAATTCAAGTGGATGAAACTCCTGCGCCCGAAGCAAAAGCTGCAAGTGATGAACAACCACCAACCACAAATTTATCCTCCGAAGCTTTTGCTTCGGAGGACAATCATCCACAAACTGAACAAGATATGGAAGTACATCACCACACCCACGCCTCACATGGCAAAAAAAATTGGAAATCTTATTTCTGGGAATTTTTAATGTTGTTCCTCGCTGTGTTCTGTGGATTTTTAGCGGAGTATCAACTGGAGCATGTAATAGAACACCAGCGTGAAAAACAATTTATTCAAACATTTATAGAAGATTTAAAAACAGATACTGCAGCAATAGGACTAAATATCACTTTCAGAAAAAAGAAGAGGGAGCAGATGAACTCTTTAATGTATTTGTTAAGCAACCAAAAAATAAAGGGTAATGAAAATGACCTTTATTACTTTGGTAGAATGCTAATTAGAAATACAAGATTTCTAAGTAATGACAGAACAATTATACAACTAAAAAATTCAGGTTCATTACGTTTGATAAGGAATGAAGAGGCAGCAGATAGTATGATTTCGTATCAAAATCTGGTGGAACAAATATTTATCAATCAGGAAGATGAACGGGCGGAAAGAACAAATGTTTTCCCTATTTTATCCCGTTTGTTTAACCCTTTTGTATTTGA
Organism: Chitinophagales bacterium; assembly: GCA_038257425.1. Classification (GTDB taxonomy): domain Bacteria; phylum Bacteroidota; class Bacteroidia; order Chitinophagales; family Chitinophagaceae; genus Ferruginibacter. The sequence continues at coordinate 22,959 of JBBSJI010000027.1, read as the reverse complement.
TAAAATGGTAACCATTAATGGTATTAACAGGCCTGATAATAACCCACCCCTAAGGTCATACGACACAAGTATTCAACAAGACCTTGCTGCTTATGTTCACACAATTAAAGGCAGCACATTTATAATTGAAAGCAGATTGGATTCATTGAATAAAAAAGCAAAAAACATTATGAATTTTTTGAAAAAAGAATATCACCTGGAATAATATGAGCGAAGAAAAAAACATACCACTGGAAGAAATTCCGCAAGAGCAGCCGGTAAACAACGCATCGACGGATGAAATAGTTTCATCTGCTGAACCAATTGCCGAAGCTGAACAACGAGAAACAAATAACGAGCAACAAGAAACCAGAAACGATCAAACCAAACAAAACATGGAAGTACATCACCACACACACTCAGCCCATGGAAAGAAAAATTGGAGATCTTATTTCTGGGAATTTCTTATGCTGTTTCTCGCTGTCTTTTGTGGATTTTTGGCAGAGAATCAAAGAGAGCATATGATAGAACATCAGCGGGAAAAAAAATACATTCATGCACTGACCAGCGACCTGGAGGCAGATATCAGCCGACTGAAAACGATTATTCAGCTAAGAAATGAACGGGCCCTGCTGCTCGATTCATTCATCACTTTATTAAACAGTAAAGAGGCCCTGCAACATAGCAACTACCTGTATTACTATAACTCTTTTGCCACCCGGGGTGTAGCCTTCCGATTTACACCGGTAGATGGAACGATGCAGCAATTAAAAAATGCAGGCAATCTGAGGTTGGTCAGAAAATCGGTTATCAGCGACAGTATTATTTCATACGATGTGTTTGTAAGGGCTTTTGCCTGGGGTACAGAGGATGAAGAAAACATTATGGGTACCTACCGGAATGTTGCAGAAGGCATTTTTGATGGTGTGGTATTAAACAATATGCGGGATGAGGATAACAATGTAAACCGCATCAGCTATAACCCGGCATTGAGGTTGCCTGAAGATGCAAAATACCGGCTTAATTACCGCATTCATATGCTGAGCGTATTCAATAAAACCATGCGGCGGAATGCAAAGGGTTTACTGGAAAAAGCAACCAACCTCAGCACACTGCTGAAAAAAGAATATCACCTGGAATAATATGAGCGAAGAAAAAAACATACCACTGGAAGAAATTCCACAAGAACAACCGGTAAATAAAGAACCAGCAGATGAAACTATATCATCTGCTGAACCAGTTACCGAAGCTGAACAACGAGAAACAAATAACGAGCAACAAGAAACCAGAAACGATCAAACCAAACAAAACATGGAAGTACATCACCACACACACTCAGCCCATGGTAAGAAAAACTGGAGATCATATTTCTGGGAGTTTTTAATGTTATTCCTTGCTGTGTTTTGTGGTTTTTTGGCAGAGTATCAGTTGGAGCATGTTATAGAACACCAACGTGAAAAAAAATACGCTGCTACTTTGTATGAAGATATTAAGGCAGATACTGCGGCGTTAAGGTCAGCTATTGCTGTAAACATTTTTGTAACATCCAGAATAGATACTTTCAGGTCAATGGTTCAAACACAAACATTAAATTCCCTTCCAACGGGAGCCTGGTATTATTACGGAAGGTTCGGAACAAGATACTTTCATATTGCTTTTCAGGATGCAACGATGGAGCAACTGAAAAACTCAGGTGGATTACGGTATTTTAAAAAACATAATGTGGTAAATGTAATAGCCCGGTACGACCAGTCCCGGCGTGATTTGCAAACGATCTTAAACTTTCAGGATTTAATTTACAATGAAATAGTAAAGACAAGAAACCAAGTATTCATCGGCTTTTATACTGACGAAATTATGGATCTTAATATTTCAACAGAGATAATTGATGCTTACAAAAAAAAGGAAATGCCGCTGCTGAGCACAAAAAAAGAAGATTTCATTCAGTACGCTAATCTCTGTCAACTCAGGTCTTATAATAATAAATATTTAATGGGTACAGAACAAAAAGCCTTGGAGAATGCGGAAAAACTATTGGCTGTTTTAAAAAAAGAGTATAACCTGGAATAATATGAGCGAAGAAAAAAACCTACCACCGGAAGAAATTCCGCAAGAGCAAGCGGTAAATGAAGATCCGGCAGATGAAACTACATCATCTGCTGAACCAGTTACCGAAGCTGAACAACGAGAAACAAATAACGAGCAACAAGAAACCAGAAACGATCAAACCAAACAAAACATGGAAGTACATCACCACACACACTCAGCCCATGGTAAGAAAAACTGGAAATCTTATTTCTGGGAATTTCTCATGCTGTTTCTCGCAGTCTTTTGTGGATTTTTTGCAGAGTATCAATTGGAACACAAGATTGAAAAAGACAGGGAGAAACAGTTCATCAATTCATTGGTGGCAGATTTGCAGGATGATGTAGAAAACCTGGATAAAATGATTGCGTTTGAACACCAGGGAGTAGCACGGCTTGATACCTTAATTAGTTTACTGAACAGCACGGAACTGGCTAAACAAAATGGAGACCAGCTATATTATGTAGCAAGGGTTGGGCCCAGGTCGCAACCATTTGCCAACAACAGCCGGACTTTTGACCAATTGAAATTTTCAGGTGGTTTCCGGCTTATCCGCAATGCGGAATCTTCTAATAAAATAATGGGTTACTATAACCAGCTTTCTTCCATACGGCTGCTGGAAGATAACTACAACCATGAGTTTGATAATTATAAAAACGTCGGGGCAAAAATTCTTGATCCCGGCATCTTACGTAAACAAGAAGATGACAAGGGAGAAATTCTGCGTAGCAATGATAACCCTTCTCTTATAACCTATGATGCAGGGTTGCTGAAAGAACTGGGGTTTCATACGCTGCAAATGAATGGTTCACGACGTTCAAAAATATTATTGCTTGAAAACATGAAAAAAAGTGGAGAAGAATTGTTTGTTTATTTAAAAGATAAATATCACCTGGATTAAACAATCATTATGAAAAAAATATTCATCCTCGCATTATTGGTTATCCAATCAGTAATGTATGCACAAAAGCCCCGTGCAAGAGACATTGGGATTCCATTTGATGGCACTCCGGGAAAATTTAACGCCATCACCGATGTAAAAGGTGTGGAAGTTGGTTACAGCACCATCATTTCCGGCACGGGAAAAAATATAAGAGGCAAAGGTCCGGTGCGTACCGGTGTTACTGCCATTTTACCAAGAGGCAGAAACAACAATCCTGTTTATGCCAACTGGTACACACTAAATGGAAATGGAGAAATGACCGGCACCACCTGGATCACTGAATCAGGTTTTCTGGAAGGGCCAATAATGATCACCAATACCAACAGTGTGGGTGTGGTAAGAGATGCGGTGTTGAAATGGTTTGTAAAAACAGGCTGGTACAAAGAAGATTTTTGGTACACCTACCCCGTTGTGGCAGAAACATATGATGGTTACTTAAATGATATTTATGGTTTTCATGTAAAAGAAAGCAATGCGTATGAAGCGTTAGACAGCGCCAAATCTGGTTTTATAAAAGAAGGAAATGTAGGCGGTGGCACGGGTATGATGTGTTTGGGATTTAAAGGCGGGTCCGGTACTTCATCAAGAGTTATAAAGATCAAAGACTCCACTTATACATTGGGTGTGTTCGTACAATCTAATTTTGGCAGAAAAAGAAATCTCACTATTGCCGGCGTGCCGGTTGGCAAAGAATTACTTGATATATTAAATAATGAATTGAAAGCTCCGCCTTCTTATCAGCCGGGTGACGGTTCCATTATTGTTGTTGTTGCCACCGATGCTCCTTTATTGCCACACCAATTAAAAAGAATAGTTCAGCGAGTATCATTAGGTATCGGAATAGTGGGAGGCCAAGGAACAAATGGTTCCGGGGATATTTTTATTGCTTTCTCAACTGCTAATCCAACTGCTTTTCAACGGACAAATTTTACAAAAGCAGATGTCTTACCCAATGACGAGATCAACCCTTTATTTGAAGCAACGATACAGGCTACAGAAGAAGCTATCATCAATGCCATGGTAGCTGCTGAAACGATGGAAGGCATCAACGGAAATAGATCATATGCATTGCCTCATAAGCTGGTGATGGATATTTTGAAAAAATATAACAGGATAAAATGAAAAAAAAATCACTCCTTCTTATTGCTTTTTCAATTTCAGCTTTGCTGTATGCCCAGGAGCCGCTGACAAAAAGCAAGGAAGCGATACAGCAAACCGTTGTAAAAATCTTTGATGCATTATCCAACCGGGATTCTGTCAGCTTAAAGGATTACTGTACCGCTGATATTACATTATATGAATATGGCCAGGTTTGGACCATAGATACCCTTATCCTGAAAGCCATTACACAAAACCTGGCAGCAGATTTTAAACGTACCAACACTTTCGATTTCGTCAATACCGTGGCAGATAAAACTACCGCATGGATTACCTATCGTCTTCAGTCAGCAATAACCAGGGATGGCAAACAGGTAACTATACAATGGCTGGAAACAGCAGTTTTAGTTAAAGATAGAAGACAGTGGAAGGTAAAACACCTGCATTCAACACTTATCAAACGAAGTTAAAAGCCTGGGGCAATACATTTCAATAATACTATCAGCATAAAAGCTATGAAAAAAATAATACTCCCTCTTCTCGTCGTTTGTCTTTTAGTAACTCCTGCTTTTGCACAAAGACCAAACGTAGATTCAATAATTCAAAAAATTGCTGTTGAAAAAGATGAAAACAAAAAGGTTGATTTAATCATCAGCATTTGGAATACGGGATTTGACAGAGACCCTTATCTCGTAATTCAGACTGGACAGGCATTGCTTGCCCAGGCGCTGGAAAATAAAGACAATGTAAAAGAAGCATCTGCTTATTGTTTTTTAGGTACCGGGTACCGTATTAGCGGAAACCCGATAAGGGCACTTCACGTGCAGCAAAAAGGATTGGTGTTGGCAGAAAAAGCAGGTAACTTTTCTATACTTGCCATGATAAAAAACCAAATAGCACATACCTACCGTGACCGTGAGGAATGGGAAAATGCATTCAAAATATATTATGATGCTTCAGTTGATGCTGCCAAAGGGGAAAACGAAATCATAAAAATATGGCCTGTGATGAATATGGGTGTTTGTTATCTGAATTTGAATAAATTGGATTCTGCCTTATCGTTTTTACAAAGTGCCTATGAATCGAGCATACGAAACAATAAAGTGGATGTTGCCTATGTACTCTGGAATTTAGGCAGTGTACATAGCAAAATGGGTAATGCCGCTTTGGCTATTACATATTTTAATATGGCTGTTCAGGAAGCGGGAAATGTCAAAAAAATAAGGCAATTAAGTTTTGCTTACACGGGACTGGCTGAACATTTTCAACGGATGAATCAACAGGATAGTGCTGTATTTTACGCCAAAAAAGGATTAGATGTTGTTCAGCTTACTCCTTTCTTTTTTATGAGTGTAAAACCCGCAAAAATGCTTGCAGACATTTATGAAAAAAACAATTGCGACAGTACTTTGAAATATGCCAACATTTATAAAATAGCTAATGATTCAGTGTTTAGCAATAAAATAAATCAGCAGATTCAGGTAATGACTTTTGATGAAACCTTGCGCCAACAAGAATTGACATCAGAAAAAATAAAGGCTAATGATGAACGCAAACAAAATATCCAATTCGCATTAATTGCATTTGGCATCATCAGTTTCATCATTATCTTTTTATTACTCAGCCGCAGCATCATTACCAATACCAAGCTCATTGAATTTCTCGGCGTAATTGCTTTGTTAATTGTGTTTGAATTTTTGAATCTTCTATTGCATCCTTTTTTAGAAAGGGTAACAAACCACTCTCCTGTTTTGATGTTACTGGCATTGGTTTGTATTGCGGCATTGTTGGTTCCCTTACATCACAAAATAGAAAAATGGGCAACGGCTAAACTGGTGGAGAAAAATAAACAAATACGACTGGCCGCAGCAAAGAAGACGATTGAACAACTGGAGAAAAATAAATAATGTTGATGCAAAAGAATAGATGCGTAGCATCGGTAAATATTGTAACAACGGATTTTAATCCGTTTACAAAATAATAAACAATAACCAGAGAGCCGTAGGCTCGTACCATATAAAAATTAAAAATCATGGCAAACACTTACCACCAAATTTATCTGCAAACAGTATTTGCAGTTAAATACCGAAAGGCTGTAATTGACAAAGCCTGGAAAAGTCAATTGTTTGGAGTAATTGGTAATTTAATAAACGTAACAGCCTGTAAAACAATCATTTTAAATGGTGTGGAAGACCATGTACATTGTTTAATTGGATTAAAACCTGTGATCTCAGTTTCGGATTTGATAAAAACAGTAAAATCAAAATCATCAAAATATATCAACGACCATTCATTTACATCAAGCAGGTTTGAATGGCAGGAAGGATATGGTGTTTTTTCCTATAGTCAATCACAGGTGGATAAAGTTTATAAATACATTCAGAACCAGGAAGCACATCATAAAAAGCAAACATTTATGGATGAATACGTTGAATTCTTAAAGAGGTTTAAAATAGAGTACGATGAAAAGTATATTTTTCAGCAGCTTATTTAGATATGGACCGAGCCTACGGCTCTCGGTTCAGCAATTGCTTTTTTTCAACGGATTGAAATCCGTTGTTATATAATGCTTCGAGCCTGCGGCTCTTTTAGAAAGTATACAAGTTGCCGGCTTTGGTTTGTATTGCAGCATTGCTGGTTCCGCTACATCACTGGATAGAAAAATGGGCAACGGCTAAACTGGAGAAGAATAAAGCGATTCGACTGGCAGCGGCGAAGAAAACGATTGAACAACTGGAGAAAAATAAACAATGTTGATGTAAAAGAATAGATGCGTAGCATCGGCAAATATTGTAACAACGGATTTTAATCCGTTTACAAAACAATAAACAATAACCAGAGAGCCGTAGGCTCGTACCATATAAAAATTAAAAAACATGGCAAACGAAAAAACAGGTGAAGGGCTAAAACGGGTAGTAGGCGTTTCGGGGCTTGCACTTGGGATTGTTAACGGTATCATTGGTGCCGGCATATTTGCACTGCCTGCAATGGTAGGCATTGCCATGGGAGCTTTTGGAATTTTCAATTATATCTTCTGCGGTATCATGCTCGCTGCTATCATGCTTTGTTATGCCGAAGCAGGAAGCCGTGTTACCTGCAGTGGTGGGTCATATGCCTATGTTGAGGCTGCATTCGGAAGTTTCCCCGGCTTTATCATTAACTGGTTATTCTTTTTTGGCTGGGGCATACTGGGCAGCGCTGCGCTGATGAATATCATTGCAGATTCCCTTGCAGTATTATTTCCTGTTTTTTTAAAACCGGCCGCACGTGCACTCTTATTCTTTATACTGATCGGTTTTATGGTGCTGGTAAATGTTCGGGGCATAAAACAAGGTATTGGTTTTGTGAAATTAATTTCCATCATAAAATTGCTACCCCTGCTTTGTATCATCATCTTCGGCTTCAGTCTTGTAAAACCGGCCAACCTGCATTGGGAGCATATCCCTTCACTAAAAACATTTGGAGACACGGCCCTCGTCCTGTTTTTTGCCTTTGCCGGTTTTGAGACATCACTTTGTGTTAGCGGTGAATTTAAAGATCCTAAACGCACCGTACCACTAGGAATTTTGCTGGGAGGTATGATGGTACTCATTGTATATATCCTGATACAGGTAGTAACACAGGGCGTACTGGGTGCAGGCATAGCTGCATATAAAGATGCGCCGCTGGCAGCGGTGGCCGAAAAAATAATAGGGCCTGTTGGAGCTACCATCCTGTTGATCGCGGCAGCCATTTCCTGTTTCGGATCAATATTCGCCGATGTGCTTGCCACACCACGCTCTTTATTTGCTGCTGCCAATGATGGTATGTTCCCGAAATTTATAGGCAGGGTTCATCCCAAATTTGCCACGCCTTACCTGGCAGTAATAACCTACGGATCGCTGATCTTTATTTTTTCCATTTCTGGCGGTTTCAAACAATTAGCCATACTTGCCAGCGCAGCAATCCTGCTTATTTACCTCGCTGTTATCTTAGCCAGCATCAAATTAAGAAAGCAAAAACAGGAAGCTTCAGAAAAAACATTCAGGACTCCGGGCGGGTTGATCGTTCCTTTAATTGGCATTGCTGCCATTGTTTGGTTGCTCAGCAGTTTAAGTAAATGGGAGATCGGATCAACAATTATTTTTATAGCCGTAGTATGTATCATCTTTTTAGTCATGAAAAAAATTAAAAATAGATCATTACCTTACTCAAAATAAATTTCAAACAATGAAACATCGCTTACAACTTCTTTCCATTCCTGGCATTTGCATATTATTTTTCTTTTCCTGTTCATCACCACAAAAAAATGAACCTGCGGCCCGTAAACAAAATGAAAGAAAGCAGATCAACAGCATGCTGGATTCTTTTAACAGGGCAGCCGGCAAAGCTGATTTTAAAGCCTACTTTGATTTCTACACAGACGACGCCATCTTCACGGGCACAGATGCCACCGAAAGGTGGGACAAAGCTGCTTTCATGGCCTGGGCAAAACCGATATTTGATAAAGGACGTGCATGGGACTTTACTTCCATTGAGCGCCATATTTATTTTGATACAACCGGAAACCTGGCCTGGTTTGATGAATTATTGAATACGCAGATGAAGCTCTGCAAGGGATCCGGTGTATTGGTAAAGCAGGGAGCCGACTGGAAAGTAAAACAATACATTCTTTCCCTTATTGTTCCCAATGACCAGCTTGATTCGGTGGTAAAGATGAAGTCGAAAACAGATGATTCACTTATCAATTTAATTCAGAAATAATATTAGAGAGTAATGCTGATTGATAAATAAAGTAAACACATGGCAACAAAAAGATCATTTCCCGGACCGATCCCAATCCTTATGCTGGTTATCATACTCGCTGCAGTTGCCACCTGGCTTTTACCTGCGGGGCAGTACAATAAACTGTCGGTAACCGGCAAAACATTTACGATGGTTACAGATACCAATGAGATTGCGTTGCCACTTACACAAAAAACATTAGACAGCCTGGGCATCCAGATCAAAGTGGAAAAATTTATTGCCGGCGATATCCGCAAGCCTGTATCGGTGCCAGGCTCCTTTACAAAACAAAAAAGAAATCCGCAGGGTTTCATTTCTATTTTACAGGCCCCAATCAAAGGAATTATTGACAGTGTTGATATCATTTTATTCGTGCTCATCATCGGCGGCTTCATGTTTGTGTTCAACGAAACCGGTGCTATGGTAAAAGGCATCACCTGGCTTGCCCATACCATGAAAGGCCGTGAGCACTGGCTTATTGCCATCCTTACAACCATATTTTCTTTCTTTGCGGCTTCATACGGCATGGCTGAAGAAGCACTTGTTTTTTATCCCATTCTGGTGCCCCTTTTCCTGGCAGCAGGTTACGACCTGCTTGTTCCGCTGGCTATCATTTTCGGGGGTACTTCCATCGGCTGCCTTCCGGCTTTCTCCAATCCTTTCTCTGTTATTATCGCATCCAATGCTGCAGGTATCAACTGGATGGATGGATTAACGCAACGTTTGATACTTTGGGTAATTGTAACCGCCATTTTGGTTTGGTATATTTTAAGGTATGCTGCCAAAATAAAAAAAGACCCGAAAGCTTCACTGGTTTATAAAATTGATGGCGATGTAAAACCTTTGTATGAAGTAAACATCAGTAACGAAACAACCACCCCCAAACTGGAATGGAAAACAAAATTGCTGTTGCTGATCTACATAGCAACTTTTTTAACAATGATTGCTGGCGTGGTATTCCTGGATTGGTGGACAACTGAAATGTCGGCACTGTTCCTGGGTTCTTCCATACTGATTGCTGTAATCACCCGTCTGAATGAAAAAATATTTATCCGTGAATTTATAAAGGGTGCAGAAAGTCTACTGTCAGTTGCTTTTATTATTGGCGTTGCACGTGGAGTTACCATTGTTTTAAATGAAGGACATGTTAGTGATTCTATATTGTATTATACCGCTAATATGGTACAGGGTATACAACCGGCATTCTTTATCCTGCTGCTGCTGTTGTTTTATGTCATCTTTTCTATTTTCATACAATCCTCCTCCGGCATGGCTGTATTAACCATGCCCATCATTGGAGCACTGGCCATTTTGGTGAATGTACCCGGCAGGGAGATTGTGAATTCATACTTGTATGGTATGTGCCTGATGTCTTTCCTGGCGCCCACAGGCCTTATACTGCCATCGCTGGCCATGGTAAATATAAGTTTGAAAACCTGGTTTAAGTTTATTATGCCGCTGCTCATCATGCTTACAATAATTTGCATGCTGGCGCTTATAATCGGTATTTATCTGTAATCAATTTGAAAAGACTGATAATTATTCTTTATCTAACAGTATCTTATCTTTTTTTACAAATGGTTTTATCAACACCCGCAGGTTAGGATCGGGCGAAAAATAATTCCATGCCCAGTTAATAAAAATGATGAGTTTATTTTTTACGCCAAGAATTGAAAAGAGGTGAACAAGGTTCCAGGTATGCCAGGCAAATACCCCCTGGAATTTCCATTTAGGCAGATCGACTACCGCTTTTTTACGGCCAACAGTTGCCATGCTTCCCTTGTCTTTATATTCAAACCGGGTTAGTGTTTTATTATTTTTAAGAGCAGTTAAATTTTGAGCCAGCAATTCTCCCTGGTCTATGGCTACACTGGCCACCTGGGGATGACCATTTGGATATTTTTCTGTTTCCATAAAAGCAATATCACCAATGGCAAAAATATTTTCAAAACCTTCAACCTGGTTATAGCGATTAACTTTTATGCGGTTACCTTTTTGCAAAACGGTATCAGGCAGTCCTTTTATTTTATTACCGGTAACACCTGCGGCCCATATCAATGTATTTGTTTCAATAGTTTTGCCATTACTTAAAATGGCTGTTTTACCATCAAACTCTTTTACAAATGTTTGTGTTATTACCTCCACTCCCATTTCAATTAAAAACTCTTTCGATTTTTGTTGAGCTTCGCCAGACATAGCACTTAATAAATTTGGCGAACCCTCTATCAAATAAATCTTCATGCCCGAAAAATCCATTTCGGGGTAATCTTTCTCCAGTACATATTTACGCATATCGGCCAATGCACCGCTTACTTCCACTCCGGTTGCACCTCCACCTACCACAACCACATTCCGTAATCTATTCTTTTGTTCTTCATCTGCATAATAAGCGTCTTCCAGGTTTTGTAAGAACCGGTTACGCATGTACAATGCCTCACTTACCGATTTCATCGGTATACAATACTGTTCAATTGCTTTGTTGCCGAAATAGTTTGTGGTTACGCCTGTGGCGATCACTAAATGATCGTAGGTAAATTCTTTTTCGGTTGTGATGATCTTATTTTCGGCAGGTACTATTTCCACAAGTTCGGCCATGCGTATATGAAAGTTATCATAATTCTGGAAAGCTTTACGCAAAGGAAAAATAATACTGCCAGGCTCAAGGCCCGCTGTGGCTATCTGGTAAAAAAGAGGTTGAAACTGGTGATAATTATTTTTATCAATGATATAAACTTCAAAACCTTTTTTATGAAGCTTTTTAGCAAGCTTAAACCCGGCAAACCCGGCTCCTATTATCAATACCCTTTTCATTTTTTCCATTGACTCTGTTCAAAAATGATTATGATGAATCCGTGATACTGTTCGGCCTGAGCCTGCCTTTGTCGGCAGACAGGCTTGTCGAAGGCGTTTACTATATGTAAGTACCATGTTTTTAAATACCTCCTTCGACAAGCTGCTAATGACATGTATTTTAAAGCTTTGACTTTCAAACTATTAGGCTGTCAGCCTGAGCCTGTCGAAGGCGGGGTTACTCCATTAATCCGGGTTCGACAAGCTCACCCTGACACCCTTTTGATAGAACATTTTGTCATTTGCAAAGAGATTGAAAATTTTTTATGAACGCCTCAAGGCTGACATGCTTTTATATCCAGGATTCAATTTGCAAATTCTTCTGTAAAAATCATACCGTTATGGAAATTGTATAAATACCTGTTGTAAGAGCCTTTGATGAGTATAATTATCCCCATTGTCAATTCCGCTTAAGCCCGGCCTGCTTCAGCTTAAGGCTTTCTATCTCCTTGCTTAATTCACCAATCTTGATTCTCTTCTGTTCATTTTCCATTTGCAGTGATGTATTCTTTGCCTGCATACCATTGGCAACCTCACTTGATTTTTTACGTGCCTTACGGGTGTTCTGTTTTATGTCTTTATTATTTTTTCTGATATCTCTTTCCAGTCCGCTGATCTCACTGGTTATCCTGGATGCTTCAGAGCCGTAATAATCGGTTAAGAATTCCATACTGAAATCATTCAGTATCTTTTTCATTGCAGCAAATTCTGTAGCATAATTATCGGGGTCAATAAAAGTGTCAACTCCCAAAGAAATAAAATACCTCAGCTCCGATCTTTCTCCCGGCGCATCTGTTACACTGCCGTACATATTCATTTTCTTATCAGAAATAGCGGTAAGACTCATATCGGCAGCTGTAAGGAGCTCTTTATTGGTCATGAAACCAATACCCTTTACCTTAACATCGTATTGTTTTTTAAAGAAATCAACCCATGCCTTTTTTACTGTTTTGGGAGTTGCATCATACTTTACATATAAAACCGGGCGATCTTTATTCTCAAAGTTTATGGTAGATGTATCTATCCTGTAGGTTTGAGCATTTGTTTGCAGGCAGAATGCTATTGCAATGCTGAGTATAAAAAAATATTTTTTCATGAAGGAATATGTTGTTGGCTTAACAACAAAATTAAATCAAATAAGTTGTATTGTCAGCAGCATCCCTGTAATCCTTCTTTTCGGCAAAAGCAAAATCAGAAACCTTCACCCGGAATTTAGTCAGCACAATTCCGGCATTTTGTTACCATTAAATGTAATTATGAAGAGTGTACCCTTATCTACTTCTGATTGTACAGCTAACTGCGCTTTATTTGCAAGCATTATTTTCATAGTAGTGGATAATCCAAGCCCCATTCCTCCAGCCTTTTTTGTATAGTATGGGTTAAATATATTTTGCAGGTTTTCTTTATTGATCCCGATACCATTGTCCTCAATTTTTATAACTGGTCTGTTGTTAACTGTTTTAGTGGTCAACTTTAATTGTCCTTTTCCCAAAGGCATGGCTTCTATAGCATTAATAATAATGTTTGTTATAGCAATTATTATTACCTGTTTATTTACATAAGCCATTGAATCCTGCAGTGGATAATCTTTTGTAACTGTAATGCCTTTCAGCATTATCCTGTCTTCGGCAACTTCAAGTGCAGCATCCAACAATTGCTGTATAGGATGATTTTCAAATTCAATTTCATCGGCCTGAAAATAATTGAGCAGATCTGTTACAGCAATATTTATTCTCGAAGCACTTCTCAAAAGAATATCGAGATACATTTCACGAGACTCATCGTTCAATTCTGATTTTAATATTTCTACTGCCAGGTTAATATTTGTCAATGGATTCCTGATTTCATGAACCAGGGCGGCAGCAAATTTATCGGGACTCTTCCTAACCAGTTTTGATGATACAGGCTTCAACTGTCTCTCAGAGAGTTGATCAGATAAAAGCTGTATTACTTTATGGCTAATTTGAACAGGGTTCATTTTGATAATTTTACGATCGCATTGACTGTTAAATTCTTTACTAAAGATGCGATCATTAGTTTGAATACCTGTTATACAATTGCATAAATTAGTTACATTATTCATACCCCGGCAATCTACCAATTACAAACAAAAAACCCCTTCAAACGCTTTGTTTAAAGGGGTTTAGTTAACCTTGTGCCCAGAACAGGATTCGAACCTGCACATCCTTGCGAACGCTGCCACCTGAAGGCAGTGCGTCTACCAATTTCGCCATCTGGGCATTTTTGAGCTGTTAGCTGGCAGGTATTAGCTTTTAGCTCCTGCCTGCTAACTCATAATCTCTAACGGCTAGTGGCTAACAGCTAATGGCTAATAGCTTTCTTCCATTCAGCCTGCAAATATAAGCAGCTACACCGAAACATTAAAATCCCTCAGGGCATCATTCAAGCTTGTTTTAAGATCGGTACTTGGTTTACGCTGCCCAATGATGAGTGCACAGCCAACACCAAACTCACCTGCAGGGAATTTTTTAGTGTAACTGCCCGGTATCACCACACTTCTTGCCGGTACAATACCTTTCATTTCTATCGGTTCTGCACCGCTTACATCAATAATCTTTGTTGATTGTGTTAATACCACATTGGCACCAAGCACAGCTTCTTTTTGCACTCTCACTCCTTCTACCACGATACAGCGGCTACCTATAAAACATCCGTCCTCAATAATTACCGGGCTGGCCTGCAAAGGTTCCAGCACACCGCCAATACCCACGCCCCCGCTCAGGTGTACGCCCTTGCCTATCTGGGCACAACTACCCACCGTGGCCCAGGTATCTACCATCGTTCCCTCATCTACATAAGCACCTATGTTCACATAACTCGGCATTAATACAACATTTCGGCCCAGGTAAGCACCATACCTGGCTACTGCATGTGGCACTGCTCTTACGCCCAGCGATGCATAATCTGATTTCAATTTCATCTTATCATAAAATTCAAACGGTGGTAAAGTGAATGTTTCCATTTGCTGTATGGCAAAATACATGAGTATGGCCTGCTTAACCCATTCATTCACCTGCCAGTCCTGAGTGTGAGTCGAAGGGTCGGCAACGGGTTCTGCTGTTCTTAATCTTCCTTTGTCCACTTCTTCAACAACTGCCCTTACTGCCTGTGCATATATATCTTCCTTTAACAGCTCACGGTTTGCCCATGCTGCAAGTATTTGTTCTTTTAATTCCATGCGCTTGTTTTTTTGCAAACTTAATTAATTTGTTACTTGTTGTGCTTTAAAAAAAACATTTACTACTGTTTCTGGTATAAGTTTCACCAATGCTTAAACAGCTGTTAAATGGAATCCTAAAATAGAAAAAGCTGTCAGCCTGAGCTTGTCGAAGGCGGGTTTATTATAAAATACCAGGTTCGACAAGCTTACCCTGACAGCATTTTGAATAGCTTACTCACTGATACTGCCATTAAATTTTATTTTGTACCTGAAGCCCATATTTAAAATAGAATGTATTTTACATCCATGAATATTCTTATTCGCCTGCCTAACTGGCTTGGAGATATGGTGATGAGTACGGCTTTTGTGCAGGCTGTAAAAGAGGAGTACCCGCATGCTATTATTGACCTGGTTGCCAAAAAGGGAATTGATTTTTTACTTGACTATTTTCCTGCAAATGGCCAGCGGTTTATTTTTTCAAAAGATGAATATGCAGGACTTAGCGGGGCCAGAAAGTTTGGAAAAATGATCCGGGCACAAAAAAAATACGATCTTTTCTTTTGCCTGCCCGATTCTTTTTCTTCGGCTGTTATGGGGCAGGCTGTTGGGGCAAAGCAATGCATTGGCTTTAAGAAAGAATTACGCTCATTATTTTTAAGCCATGCTTTTACAAAGAAAAAAGACCTGCACCGTGTTGAGGAATATGTTGACCTGTTACAGCAGTTCAGAAAAAAAGAAATTGCAGTTCCTGCTGTAAAATTATATGTAGCTGTTGCTGAAAAAAAACAGGCGCTCGTCATCAACATCAATTCAGAAGCCTCCTCACGCCGGTTGCCAAAAGAAAAAGCGGTAAGCATTATTAATGCAGTGCGGCAATCAATAAATAATGAAATAATTTTGGTGGGCAGCCCAAAAGAAGCAGTACATGTTGAAGAAGTTTTTAACGAACTGGGTGATAAAACAAATATTAGTAACATGGCCGGTAAAACAGGTTTACCCGAATTGGTACAATTGTTTGCCGGCAGTGCAGCCATGCTTACAACCGACAGCGGCCCAGCACATGTGGCCAATGCCTTGGGGGTACATACGGTTGTTTTATTTGGCGCAGGCAATGAAAACAATACGGCACCTTTCAATAAAAACAATAGCACCATAATAAGATTGGGCCAATTGCCTTGTGAACCCTGCGTAAGCAATACCTGTAAAGTATATGGTATACCGCAATGCCTGGTTAGGCTTGATGAACATTTGATTGTAACGGCAATAAAACAAGCATTGAAAGTTGATCAAAACATATAGAAAATGAATTTTGATTTGGACATTGAAGAATCACTTAAGATTTTGCAGGATGGTGGGCTCATCCTCTACCCTACAGATACTGTATGGGGTATCGGTTGCGATGCAACCAATGATGAGGCCGTGCTGAAAATTTATAATTTAAAACGCCGTGCCGATGATAAAAGCATGATCGTATTACTAGCTGATGAAAAAGAGATCCCAAAATATGTAGGCGAAATGAACCCCAAGGTTTTTGATTACATAAAAGGCATACACAAACCTACCACGGTAATTTATGAATCTGCCAGAGGCTTGTCGCAAAACCTGATCAATAAAAACGGCAGCATTGCCATACGCATTGTAAAAGATAAGTTTTGTCGGGAGTTGATAAACCGGTTTGGTAAACCCATTGTATCCACTTCAGCAAATATTTCGGGTTACCCGCCTGCAAGGATTTTTGCTGATATTGATATTGAAATAAAAAGCGGTGTTGACTATATAGTACAACACCGCCAGGATGATATTACAGAGGCTGCGCCTTCTGCTATTGTTAAATGGGAGGCAGATGGCTCTCTCACCATCATACGCTCCTGATCAAATTACAACGTAAAGCCTATACCCACCTGGATACTCTGGCTCTTCCATTTTTCTTTGTTATCAATATCATTTAAATTATTAAGACCTACAGCATAACGTCCGTATATTTTAAGGTGCGATATATTAACCTGCACTCCACCAAGCATACTAAGGTCACCACCTTTAAAAGCATTACGGCCGTTTTCTACAAGGGTATTACTTTTGTTCATCAATACGCCAAACTGTGGCCCTGCCTGCAGTGTAAGAAATTTTACTGGTTTGAAATTTAAGAGAATGGGAATACTTAAATATTTAAGTTTCACTTTATCTACCTGGTTAAATTTATACACCGTGCTGAACTGGCTTGATGTATCTACATTAACCTGGTTAAATAATACTTCGGGCTGAATGGCAAATTTATTGCCAAGACCGATAGAAACGAATCCACCAATGTGGTAACCGTAAGAAAATTCATCGCTGAAAGATTTGCCGGTGAGTTTGTTGATGTTTGCACCACCTTTAAAACCAATATTTAGTTTTTGAGAAAAGGCTGCGCTGCTGAGGATACTGAAAATTGCCAGGATTAAGAGTTTTGTCTTCATAAAATAAAATTTAGTTGGCTGAATTTCTTGCAAGATATATACCAACCGCTTATATAATTTTACAATTTTTTGTTAAGTAAGATCAACAATTAAAAATGAAATTAATTAATGAAATCAATAAATTGTAAAGCCTGCAGTTACTGAGAACAGGGATGTCAGGCGGTTTTCCGTAGTTGATGGCAAATAATAATCCAAATAAATTTTGGGCTGCAGGTAAAATTTGCCAAAATAATAAGTTGCATTTCCTGCAAACCCAAGAGACTGCAATTGAAAATTTTCCGATCCGCTTCCATCACCAAATCTTCGTTTAAGATAAGTAGCCAGCCGTGGAAAATTATTGAACAGCCTGCTTGAATGTGTAGTGTTCCATTTTTGGTTTCCTGCATTCAGCATAATGGTTGGCTGTACCTGTATACCGTCCTTTTTACTAAGCAATTCCCAAAATGCCCATTTATGTGTAGCTGATAAACTCATGGAAAAACTGCTCAGCCTGGTGGTTATGGTATCCCTGATGTGAATGATACGTGGCTGGGCAGGTGGTTGTGGATTAAACCAAAAACTGGAATCATAATATTCCACCTGTTTACCAAATGAATAACCAATGGCCATGCCGGGCTGTATCCATGTTTTCTTGTACACCCCATTTGCATAAATATCATTTTTATAGGGGCTGATATCAAAGCCGGCATCCGATCCTTCAATAAACCGGGTATAAGAAATACCGGCTGCCATTTTTTTATCACTATAAGTATATGACGGACTTACAGCATATTGATACATTTGTAAATTCCCGTCATCTGAAGCAGAAAACCCCGTAGCAGATATAGCAAGACCCGTTTTATGAAAGTATGCAACTGTGCCTGTATAATAAATTTTATTGGTTTGAGCCTGACCCGCATTCAATGCATTGTTCTTTATACTGAATATGCCATTGCCCATACCTACACTTAAATCAACATAGCTTTTATTTTTTTTGGTAAACAGTTTAATGAACTCATCATTTTTGAACATAGAATCAAGCAGGCGCTTCTCTTCACGGGAAAGCGAATCTGTTTGAGCATGTGCACAGGTAGCAACAACTGAAAGTACCAGCAGTAACAAAGTTTTATACCTGAATGGGTGGTTGGGCAGTTTTTAGATACAAAAAAACAAATTTAGTTTAACGGCAAGTTAAAAATACAACTGCCAACTGGTTTGTAAATGGTAATATCTTCCTTATTATGCCAAAAAAGAAAATAAATACCATACCTTTGCGCCCATTATTTAAAACTGAGAATTACATGACATGCTCAGTTGCTGTTGAAAATAGAATTCCATTCGGGATGATTTGATCTCCCTGTACTTACCAACGGCCAAAGCATGACAACGGTTATAACCCATAGATGGGAACCGAATTTACATGTGGCTATCGCAAAACAATTTACATGAATGCATTTGAGGCCTTAGGCCTGAACGAACAGTTGGTACAATCTGTTACTGACCTGGGATTTGAAACACCTACAGAAATACAAGTAAAAGCCATACCGGTTTTATTGTCGGGTACTACCGATTTTATTGGCCTGGCACAAACCGGTACCGGTAAAACCGCTGCTTTTGGTTTACCATTATTACAATTAATTGATGGCGCACAGCGTCACCCACAGGCATTGATCGTTTGCCCCACACGTGAACTGTGTTTGCAGATAACCAACGACCTGGAAACTTATAAAAAACACAGCAAGAATATTTTTACCGAAGCCGTTTACGGTGGCGCATCTATAATGATGCAGATACGTAACCTGAAGAGAGGTGTACATATTGTTGTGGCAACGCCGGGCCGTTTGATTGACCTGATTGAAAGAAAAGCTATCGACTTACAAAAAGTAAAATACGTAGTGTTGGATGAGGCTGATGAAATGCTGAACATGGGCTTTAGAGATGATATTGATTTTGTGTTGAAAAATACCATCAACCGTGAAAGTACCTGGTTATTCAGTGCTACCATGCCACCGGAAGTAAGGGCTATTTCCAAGAATTACATGGAGAATCCTAAAGAAGTTACTGTAGGTAAAAAGAACAGCGGTAATGTAAATATCGATCACCAGTACTTTGTGGTACCTGCAAGTCAGCGCTACGAAGCATTAAAGCGCCTGATAGATTTCAACCCGGGTATGTACGGTATCATCTTCACCCGTACTAAGGCAGATGCACAGGAAGTTTCTGAGCGCCTTGCAAAATCGGGTTACGAGATCGAAGCACTGCATGGTGACTTGTCGCAACAGCAAAGGGATAAAGTGATGGGCCGTTTCCGTAGTAAGAATTTACAGTTATTGATTGCAACCGATGTTGCAGCAAGAGGTATTGATGTTGATGGCATTACCCATGTTATCAACTTTGAATTACCTGATGATATGGAAGTGTACACACACCGCAGCGGGCGTACAGGCCGTGCAGGTAAAACTGGTATTTGTTTGACTATATGCCACAGCAGGGAATCCTATAAGATCAAGTCATTGGAAAGAATGATCAATGCACAGTTTCATAAAGTGGATGTGCCATCTGGTAAAGATGTTTGCCGCAAGCAGTTTTTCCATTTCATGGATAAATTAATGCTGGCCGATGTTAGCCATGGCGATTATGAAACCTATATGCCCGACCTGATGGAGAAATTTGCTTCTGTAAGTAAAGAAGAAGTTTTACAAAGAGTTGCAGCATTGGAGTTCGATCATTTTTTAAAGTATTACGAACATGCAGATGACCTGAACAGGTCTGATATCAGGGGCGAAAGAAGGCCTGCTGAAAGAAGCGGCGATATGAACAGCGGCAGCAGGAAAGAGCGTACCAGCTTTAACCGTCGTGATAGCGGCTACACCAGGTTGTTCATTAACCTGGGTACAAAAGATGGTTTTTACAAAGCCAGTTTTTTACAGTTCATTTTAGATGAGAGTGATCTTAAAAAAGAAGTGCTTGGTAAAATTGATATGAGGGATATGAATACCTGGGTGGAAATTGACCAGGCAGCAGCACCACAAATGATAAAAGCTATTGACGGCAAGCGCTACAATAACCGTACGGTGCGTATGAATGAAGCTGATGGTGGTTTTAAAAGACCAAATGATGAAGGCGGCAGAAGCGACAGGGCCGAAGGAAGAAAAAGGATTTATGCTCCGAAGGAAAGAAGGAGTTTTAAATAAAATACCTAAGTAATATTGAACAAGGAACAAGGAATTTTGAATCATGAAGCATATATTACTTCGACATTCAAAATTCCTTGTTCCTTGTTCTTAATCTTTTTAAATTGTCTATAGCAATTATACCAACTCTATAACCGTTATCTCCGGCAGTATCCCTACCCTGCCCGGGTAACCAATAAAACCAAAGCCGGGGTTCACATGTAGTTTTTGTTTGCCATCTTCATACAAACCATGCCATTGCTTATACATGTATTGGACCGGGCTCCATTTAAAACCGGGTATCTCAATACCAAACTGCATACCGTGTGTATGGCCACTCAGCATCAGGTCAACATCGGCATATTTATGTTTAACTTCTCCATCCCAATGGCTGGGATCGTGGCTTAGTAATATTTTAAAAGGATATTTTTCGGTACCGGCATGTGCAAGGTCCATTCTGCCATGTTTTGGAAAGCGTGCTTTATTGCTCCAGTTCTCAATACCGAGTAAAGCAATTTCTTCTCCGCCTTTTTCCAGAATCACGTGCTCGTTCATTAATAATTTCCAGCCCATGCCCGCATGTACCTGTTTAAGATTTTCCAGGTTGGCTTCTTTTGAAACGCCGTTGTAAGGCCAGCTTACATAATCACCATAATCATGGTTACCAAACGTACTGTACACACCCATCGGGGCTTTCAACTGGCTGAACACATCAAGGAAGTCATCCATTTCATGGGCACGGTCATTCACCAGGTCGCCTGTAAATAAAATGATGTCAGCTTTCTCATTCATGATCTTCTGCACACCATGCTCCACCGCTTTTTTATCGGTAAAACTACCGCTATGTATATCGCTGATATGAATAATCTTTAAACCTTTAAAAGCATTGGGCAGGTTATCATAAGCAAGCTGCAATTTTTTTACATTATAATTATATTTATTACTGAAGCCATAAAGCAAGCTGCCAAATAAGGTAGTGCCCGCAGCAAGTCCAAGCCAGCTAAGGAATGTAGAACGGGTAATTCCATCACCTGTTACTGCATCGGCTACAAGCTCCGGTTTAGAGAATTTAGAAACGATCCATTGCAGCAACCTTCTCAGATCATCAATAAAAAGAAATGCCACTACAATGATCTTAGATAAGAACAAACCGATAGATACTGCAAATAAATAGGTCCTGAATCTCTTACCCAAAAATGTATTATCAGTAAAAAGGAATATCAAAAAACTGATGACAGCAATTGCAGATATTGTCCAGTAAACAGCATAGATGATCGTCTTTGTTTTTGGCGATGCAGACTGACTTATCGTTTTAATGGCCTGGAAAATATAAGTATCCATTAAAATGGCAAATGCCAAAAATATAAAAGCTCCTAAGGGTGTACGCATTGAAAAAGTTTAGGGGTTTAGAAGTTTAGGGGTTTAGGGTTTGAGCCCGTCCGGATGATCCGTTCGATCGGGGTTTAGGAGTTAATGCACTCCAGAAAATAAATTCATCAAGCTGCTGGTTAATGGCATTTAAGGTTAAGGCATCTTTTATTTTGCCATCGGCGCCAATGATATTATTCACTGCCGAAATAGGAAGCTTGTTGGGATGTACGGTTATCTTTAAATAGTTCAATACATCCGCCAGGTGATCCATCCCCCGCAGGTTACCTGCCCTGCCTGTAGCAACACCGGTAAGCAATGCTTTTTTATGAAACCACATTTCGTGAGAGCGGCTGTTATCGAAAAGCATTTTTAATACACCGGGGAAACTGCCATTATATTCCGGGGAGATGATGATAAAATGGGTTGTGGGTATAAGTATCTCGTTTTCCAGCTTTTCAAAATCAGCATTATATTTAAAAACATCCGCATCTTCCAGGGAAAATATGCCTGCTTCAAAGCCCTTAGCCTGCAGAATAAGCTGATACTCCTGTGCTATTTTGTACGTATTGCTGTATTTCCTGTTTGTTCCTGATATTATGGTGATCATCGTTGGTGTTTTGCCCTGATTATATCAATATTACAATTAAGATGCTTCTTTGTTGTCCATTTTTATGCCGAATGGTTAATTTTGCTATCCTGGCAGCAGGCATAGGGTTAAACAGTATGACGGATGGAAAAGCAAAATGTTTTAATACACTGCAAAAGATAGGCAGTTTGACCAAAATTGCTGTAAACTAAAATGGGATTTGGAGTACATTACAATACCTTTGGCGGTATTAATGCAGTTAATTGTTAAATGTTGATCGGGAAGGGCCATCAACAACGGGCAATTCACAGGAATCTCAGAACAATTAACTATTAACTATTAACGATTAACGGTACTATGGCGAAAATAATAGGAGTAGCAAATCAAAAAGGCGGTGTAGGTAAAACAACTACTGCAATTAACCTGGCTGCAAGTTTTGCGGTGCTGGAGTTTAAAACATTACTGGTAGATGCCGATCCGCAGGCCAACAGTAC
>JBBSJI010000026.1:0-35418 GCA_038257425.1 Chitinophagales bacterium | reverse complement strand
CACCGTAGTGTTGTTTGTTAACAACCGCATACTTCATAAAAAAAATCATACATTAAAACTGGCTTTACCTACCCATTTTATAGTAGCTGAAAAAATAAGTATAGATAAAGATATAATTACACTGATGTATTGGGATTATGGTAGAAAGACCCAGTTGCAGATGTCAACTGCTTTTTTTAAGCGAATAATATTTGGTATCACTTATTTCACCAAAAAAGAAACAGCCATTGAATAGGGTACAGCTTATATTACTAACAATCTGCAGTTCAGGAATATTTATATCCTGTTCGCCAAAGAATATTTCCTCAAAGTATTATTACGAAAATGAGAAAGTGCTTGACCGGATTGAATCAAATTACAAAACACTTTACCCTAAAGGTCCGTTCACAGTAGGTTTTACCGACCGGGAGTTTAAAACAGTTTCACTGGAGATCATTAAAGATACATTAAGCTATATCTATGAATTTAATATAGATGAACCCCGCCTGGCAGATACCCTCAGGAAATATAAATTAAATGCAGACAAGATCACCGGGCTGATAAAAGAAATGAATTCCATCCGCTGCACCTGGATAAACCAGGCAGATTTTTATGTGGATGAAAAAAAACAATCGCTCATTTATATGTCAATAAAACCGGTATCGTCAAATAGGCCACTGACTTCCGCCAAATATTATGTACTCACCTATTTTGAGCAGCCCCAATATTATGATAAGGAAGGAAATTTGCTTGACAAAAGAAAAGTTCGCCGGGTAAGAAAAATTAATGGCGATACCTTTAAGCGTATCAACAGTAAAGTAGCATATACCATCTCCACAACTTTCAGATAATTTTTGCAGCAGCACTGCCACCAGCTTACCCATACGTAAATAAGCAGTATCTTAGGGCGTATACAATCTCTAAATAATTTATGAATTCCTATTTATCAAAGTTGGTAAGGCGCAGGATACTGGAGCAAAGGCCCGGTGTAAAAAAGAATAAAGGGGATCTTTCGCAATTTGAGCTGGCAAAAGGATTTTATGAACTGAAGGTTATTTTTTTTAGAACCCTCCGTGACCTTGTATTAATAACCATGGGCATATTTTCTGCAGCTTTTGGCCTAAGAAGTTTTTTGTTGCCCAGCAATTTTATTGATGGAGGTGCCACTGGTATTTCGCTGTTGATATCGCATGTAGCCGGCATACCGCTTTATTTTTTACTGATATTGATAAACCTGCCCTTTGTTTTTTTAGGCTATAAAATAATAGGAACCCAGTTTGCCATTAAAACTGCCCTTGCCATTACCGGGCTGGCCCTATGTGTGGCTACAGTTCATTTTCCTGAAGTAACAAGAGATAAATTACTAGTCGCCATTTTTGGTGGTTTTTTCCTGGGGGCAGGCATCGGCCTTTCTGTAAGAGGTGGTGCAGTTATTGATGGTACAGAGGTACTGGCAATTTACCTGAGCAAAAAACTGGGCACCACCATTGGTGATATCATTGTATTCATTAACATCATTGTATTTTCAACTGCAGCTTATTTTTTATCCATTGAAACGGCTCTTTACTCCATGATCACTTACCTGGCAGCTTCCAGAACACTGGACTTTATCATCGAGGGAATTGAGGAATACACTTCGGTAACCATCATCTCATCGCATAGTGAAGAAATTAGGGAAATGATCATCAACAAAATGGGCCGAGGGGTAACCATTTATAATGGTAAAAAAGGTTTTGGCAAACATGGTGAAACCAAAAATGTGGAAATTGTTTTCACCGTTATTACAAGGCTTGAGCTTAATAAACTCAATACCGAACTTAAAAGAATAGACCCGTTTGCATTTATTGTTATGAGCAGCGTAAAAGATACCAAGGGAGGTATGATAAAAAAGCGGCCGCTGAAACATTAACTCACTTTGATAAAGAACATCCTGACTGCAAATAAAATGATGAGGGTGCTCATTACATACCTGAGCCATTGTTGCCTGTTCTCATTTTTAAAAAAAGCTTCAGTGGCAAAGCCGGCAAAAAAAACAATTGTACAGTTGGTTATAAAACTAAACAACATTTGCAAACTGCCGAGCACCAGGTTTTGTGCCAGGAAATGGCCCCTCTCAGGATGAATGAACTGAGGAATCAAAGAAAAATATAAGAACAGGGAGCCGGGGTTAAGCAGGTTGCCTATCAATCCTTTAATATAGAACTGCATTAATCCTTCCGGCTTATTTGTTTCTGCTTCCGTTTGCCAACTCACCTGTTTTAAATTCCTGATTGCGAGATAAAACAGGTAAGCAATTCCGCAATAGCGTAAAACATCAAGGGCATGTGGTACTGCCATCAGCAGCACAGTTAACCCAAAGACAACAGCACAGATATGAAAAACAAAAGCACTCACAACACCTGAAGCCGTTGCCCAGCCTGCCTTACGACCATACTCAAAAGTATAGGTGAGTATAAGCATCATGTTTGGCCCGGGTGTAAGTGCAAAGCCCACCACAAAAATTATATAAATTATGATCTCGCTAAAGGGCATATCAGCGGGTTTGTTTAAAGCGGGTTTTATTTGTATTCAAAAAAAATTTCGGTAGCGCCATTACCATACTGGTTACTATACTGGTTTACAAAAGAGCTTACGGCTTTCTTTAATTTCAAAATATCATGAATTTCATCCCTTAGTTTACCTGCACCTACTCCATGAATAATAATAAGCCCCGGCTGCTGATGTGCAACTGCAAGCTCATAATATTTCTCAAACGCCTTTAACTGCATACTTAGTATCTCAAAATTGGTCAGGTGCTTCCAGCTATCTGTAAGTTTTTCAATATGCAGGTCCACTACTGTACGGGCAGGCTCCAGGTTTTGTCTTATTGTTCCGGCATCATATATCCTGAATCCGGCATTGCCTAACCTGCTGAGGTCCACTTTTTCCTCCTCTACCCTATCCGGGTAATCTTTCAGTAATAAATAAGAAAACCCAGGCTCATTTTTTAAAAGTATTTCTTCTATCTTTTTAAATAACTGTTTTGCCTTAAGCTTCAAAGATGCTTCGTAGTAAGTGGCTTTCTTTTTATCAGGTTCCTTCAGTGCAAATTCAAATTCAAAACGGGGGCTGTCGCTCAGGTCTTCAAACTTTACATCATGCAGGTAAAAATCACTCAGCGCCTCAATAGTATTCTTTAACTGAAAATCGCTTCCTCCTCCTATCATCAGATTATAAGTAAAGGTATAAGCTGTTTCATCCTGGTTAACCAGGTAAAGTTTGAATTTTTCTACAACATCATCATCAAATATATCCTTATCAAAAACAGGTAAAAATGAAAGCAATACTCCATCTCCTTCTTTTGCTTTGGGAATATATTTTTCTTTTTGCACCTGGTCAATAAAAACCTTTTTCTTTTCAGCTTTACGTTTTTCGGTAAACATCTTAAAATAGGGAAAATCTATCTGGTCGGTATAGGCAGGGAATTTTACCCCTTTAACCTCGATGAGTACCATTTTCTCATTCATGATCTCTAATACCTTACCCTCCTCTTCAGTAAGTAACACAATTATCTTATCGCCAGGCTGATATTTCATATAATTAAATCAAATATTTATAATACAAAGATACGATTCTGCCTATAGCTAAAATGCTGAAACACAGGTGTGGGCTAAATAAAGCGTGCCTTTGAGGCAAATATTTTTTTCACCACTTCCATTACAATGAATATTTTCAATACTTTTATAGCCATTATACCAAAACTCAAATAATCAACCCTGATACCCATGTTAAAATTTAATTTGTTAATAGGCATGTTCCTTACATTAACCTGTTCCCTTACTGCTCAAAGAGAGTTAAAAAATCCTTTGATTAACAGCAAAGAAGTAATGAACAATGCAGCTACTTTGTATACTGCCGGAAAATATAATGAGGCTATTACTGAATACCTTAAAGTGCCGGTTAGTGATACCAATTATTCTGAAATACTGAATGACATAGCACTCACTTATTATGCCGACAGTAATTATACCAATGCAGAAAAATATGTAAATACAGCCCTGGAACTTTACCCGGAAAAAAAAGCGTCATTCTTAAGGTTGCTTGCAGACATTTATGATGATACCAAACGCAGTGACCAGGCATTGGTAGTGTATGATTCTATAATAGCCCTGAACAGATACGATTTTTTAACTTATTTTAATAAAGGCATAAGCTTATACCGGCAGGATAAACTGGATGAAGCTGCATTGAATTTTCAAAAAACTGTAATGCTGAATCCTTATTATTCTTCGGGGCATTATTATTTAGGACTCATATCCCTACAAAAAGGAAACCTGGTAGAGGCAATGCTGAGCTTTTCTACCAATCTCATCGTGAATCCCGGTAACAAGCATTATCAAAAATCCATCGGCTTTTTATCTGCCATTGCACAGATTAACACAGCGGTAAGCGATCACCTGAAAAAATTTAAACCACACCGGGAAAATAATTTTGAAGCACTACAGGATATCATTACCAGTAAAATAGCGCTGGATAAAAAATATAAACTAAAGGTTGATCTTGAAGACCAAATCGTACGCCAGTTACAGGTTTTATTTGAAAAGCTGGAATACAACCCGTCGGATAAAGGATTCTGGATGCAGTACTATGTAACCGCATTTAAAAATGTGTGGGACAATAAACAATTAGAGCCATTGATCTTTATGATGTTCAGTGAGCTGGACGTGGACAAAGTAAAGAGCTATATTAAGAAAGAGAAAAAAGATATTGAGAAAATGACCGGACCGCTGTTTGAATATTTTAATAACATTCGCAAGACACAGGAATTGATTGTTGCCAAAAGAGAAACCACAAAAACAAAATACTACATAAGCAATTACCTGGTAATGGGTAAGGGCGAATATGGCAAAAATGAAAAGAATGAAGATATACTTGTAGGGTCATGGGAGTTTTATTATAATTCAGGCAGTTTAAAATCGAAGGGTACATTTGATAACAAGGGATTACGCAACGGCAACTGGTATTATTTTTACGAAACCGGTATTCCTAAAGAAATTACTTATTACAAACTGGATAAGGCTGAAGGAAAAAGCGAAAGCTGGCACGACAACGGCCTGAGGTATATGCTATCAAATTTTAAAGATAATATGACGGATGGTATTGAATACCTCTATTATTTTAATGGACAAATGCGGTCGGCGATA
This sequence comes from Chitinophagales bacterium, assembly GCA_038257425.1. Classification (GTDB taxonomy): domain Bacteria; phylum Bacteroidota; class Bacteroidia; order Chitinophagales; family Chitinophagaceae; genus Ferruginibacter. The sequence continues at coordinate 30,256 of JBBSJI010000026.1, read as the reverse complement.
ACGTACAAAAATGGTAAAAAAGAAGGACTGGCAAAATATTACACGGCGAATGGTGCATTAAATAATACCACCCTTTACAGTAACGATTTGAGAGAAGGTGATGAAATTGCTTACTATGCAAGTGGCAAACTTTTTTCAAAAGCAACTTATGTAAAGGAAGAAGCAGTGGGCGAATACAACGAATACTATGAGAACGGAAAATTATTAAAGACCGGCAGTTTTATAGAAGGTAAGAACACGGGGCTGTGGAAATGGTTTTACGAGAGCGGCCAGCCGGAGAATACGGGTACATACATTAAAGGGGAGCTGGAAGGAGAATTCCTATCTTATTACGAAAATGGCAAACTGGAAAGCCGGAGTTTTTATAAAAAAGGAGAGATTGATGGCAAGAAAGAAGATTATGATGATGACGGAGTCCTTTTTTCGGAAACCGTATTTGAAAGACGAAGGTTCAGGGATCTGAAATTTTTTGATAAAAAAGGAAATGTGATCAGCAATACCACAAGCCGTAAAGGCAATGCCGATGTAGTGTTTTACCATCCCGATGGCAGTAAGATAAGAGAAGGGTATTTTAATAAAGAAGGAATGCAGGAAGGAAAAGGTTATTATTATTTTAAGAATGGTAAAAAACAAACCCAGGCTGATTATAAAGATGGTTTGATTGAAGGCAAGAAAGTAATTTACTATCCAAATGGGAAGATAAAGGAAGAGGGTAATTACAGCAAAGATGTAGCCGATGGATATTTTGTTAATTATTATAATAATGGAACCGTATCGCAGGAAGGCTGGTACGTGGCTGGAGACAGGCAGGGCACTTTTTTATATTACGATGAGTTAGGAAACCTGGCCACCAAAGCCTATTACCTTAACGACAGGGTTCATGGCATAAGGGAGTATTTTACCCCGAATGGCAAATTGAATTATACCGACTATTATGACAATGACTGGTTTAAGAAAGTAGTGCAGGTTGATACCACCGGTAAAGTATTATCAGTGTCGGAATTAGATAAAGGCCAGGGCAAGGTTTTATTTAAACATTATAATGGCCAGCCTTATTTTGAAAGTAATTATAAATATTACAAGCTTAACGGCATGTACAAAACAACCAATGCTGATGGTTCTTTATCAAGTATCAGCTTTTACAAAAATGGGGAGGTTGACAGTACTTTTAAAGCATGGTATTCCAATGGTAAAGTACGCATGGATGTAAAGTACGTTGATCAAAAGCGTTCGGGCGAATGGAAATATTACCTGCGTAACGGATCCTTATCTGAAATAGAATTGTACGAGGATGGAAAATTAAACGGTAAAGACATACAGTACAATGAAGCCGGAACTGTTGATAAAGAATATGATTTTAAAAAGGGTAATGTAGATGGAGCTGTAAAATATTATGCGGATAATAAACAACTGGCAGTTGTATTATATTATAAAGAGGATGAACTTACAGGCTATAGCTACGAAGATAAAGCTGGCAACCTGGTACCGGTTATTCCTATAAAATACGGTAAGGGAAAAGTAATCGCTTATTTTAAGAATGGAACTAAAAGTGCCGAAATGGAATTTAATGAAAGCCTGGGAGATGGCAACAGGATACTCTACTATTCAACCGGAAAGGAATATGTAAACTCCAAAAGAATAAATGGCGATGACCATGGCCTTAAGAAAGTATACTATGCCAGCGGAAAAATAATGAAAGAAGAAAATTATTATTATGGAAGTCTGCATGGCAGTGTTAAACATTACGCCGAAAACGGAAGTTTAACTGCTGATCTTAATTTTTATAACGGAGAACTTCATGGCATCAATAAATATTATGAGGCCGGTAAATTATCAGAAACATTGACCTATTATTATGATATGCTTGAAGCAAAAAAATAAATAATTATGAAAAAGACCCTGCCCTGTACTACCCTATTATTAACCGCATTATTTTTAACTGTATCTTATTGCGTTACAGCACAAACCGTTGAGGAGATACAAAAGCTTTATCCCGGTAAAATAGCTGTATTTTCAAACATCAACAGGAATGTAGATATTAGTTACAGCAAAGGCGTGCCGGTTGCAAAGGCAACGGAAGTATCTGAAATGTTCATATTAGATGATAAGGCAAACGGGATATACAACAAGGACAAAGTGTATCACAGCAGCTTTAATGAACTAAAAAAAGTGGAAGCTTATACTTTGGCCCCCGATGGCAATGGCACAAAAAAAATGAAAGTAACAGAGTTTAAAATACAATCATCGCCAGGCCGTGGCATCTTTTACGACGATTCGAAAGAAACAGAATTTGATTACCCAAAGATCGGTAAAGGAAGCATTGCACATGTAGAAACAGAGCATTTTAATAAAGACATACACTTTCTTTCGCCTTTTTATTTCAGCAGTTACCTGCCGGTTGTAAATGCCACATTCAGTTTAACTTTTCCTGAGGATATGGAAGTGAGGTACATTATCAGAAACGATGACAAAAAAAAGATCACTGTTACAGAAAGCAAAAAAGGAAAAAAGAAAAAACTGGAATTCTCTGCTTCGCAGATCAAAGATGATGAATATTACGCCGATGCAGTATCACACTCCTATTATGCACAACATGTGATCGTGTATGTTGTTCAATACAAAAATAATGATGATGAGATAGTACCCGTTTATAATACTGTGAATGAACTGTATAAATGGAACTCAGCTTTTTTAAAAGATATAAATACCACGCCAAGTGCATTACTGAAACAAGTGGCTGACAGCATTTGTACAGGCAAAACCACCGACTGGGAAAAGGCCGGGGCCATTTACAATTGGGTGCAGAACCATATTAAATATGTAGCATTTGAAGCAGGCCTCGAAGGTTTTGTACCACGCCAGGCTGCTGATGTATGCAGCAAAAGATATGGCGATTGTAAGGACATGGCAAGTTTACTCACTGCGCTTTTAAATACCAGTGGTTTAAAAGCCTATTTTACCTGGATAGGCACCCGTAGTATACCCTATACTTATAATGATGTTCCTTTGCCTATTACAGATAACCACATGATAAGTGCTGTAAAGATCAATGATAAATGGATATTCCTGGATGCAACAGATCCTAATTGCATATTCGGCTTTCCTACAAGTAATATACAGGGAAAGCAGGCGCTCATAGGCATCAGCCCGGATAAATTTGAACTGGTAAAAGTACCGGTAGTTACTCCAGAAAAAAATGCCATTATTGACAGCACTTTTTTATCAATTGATAAAAAGTTGCTGAAAGGGTTTGCGTCTGTTGATTACCTCGGTTACTATGGCAGTGACCTGTACACAAGCCTTATCTATAACAAAGGAGATGATGAACGTGTGTATGCCCGCAGAAGAATGGCCAAAGGAAGTAATAAATTTATAATGAACGATTACAAAATCAGCTTCCCCGATAATGTAAATAAAACAGCAAACATCAGGTCTAATTTTGAGATACCTGATTATGCTAAATCAATAGATGATGAGATCTATATAAATCTTAACCTCGAAAAATTATTCAACTATACCCCACTTGATACTGCCAAAAGAAAAATGGCTATTGAAAATGATTATCTCTCAGAAATAAGACAGGTACACCTGCTGAAAATACCTGAAGGCTATAAATTAGAACACCTGCCAAAAAATATTGCAGTTTCAAATGCTGTTGTTGACTTTTCAATTGAATACAAACAGGTAAATGACCAGGTTATTGCCACACAGAAGTACGTAACCAAAAAATTGTACATCGAAGTATCTGATTTTAAAGAATGGAATGCAGCACTTACAAAAATATCTCCTGCTTATAAGGAAGAAATTGTGCTCAAAAAGAAATAACCCTTAAAACCCTCAATGAATATGAAACTAAAGCACTTTTACATTACTTGTTTAATATCAGTTATTACCCTTAATACCAATGCCCAGCTGAACGGGTTATACAGCAGCAGATTTAGCTGGACTGATAAACCGGTACTGCACCAAATGCCCGAAAAATTTAAAGATGCCAGCGCAATTTACCTGTATGATAACCGCATTTACCAGTATAAGTTTGAAGATAAGGATATGGTGCAGTACAATCATGTTTATAAACTGATAAAAGTTGCAGATGATAAGGGAATTGAAATGTTCAATAAGATATACATCCCGGTGTACAGGAACTCCGAGGTAAATGGCCTGAAAGCAAGGGTTATTAATGCCGCAGGCAAGGTAATAGATGTTCCTGCTTCAAAAATAAAAGATGAAACTATTGAAGGTAACAGGTACCGCTTCTTTGCTATGGAAGGACTTGACAAGGGTTCGGAAATAGAATACACGTATGTAACAAAAAAGAATCCCAGTTATTTTGGAACAGAAACTTTCCAGAGTGCATCAACGCCCTATGCTAATGTGAATGTTTCTTTGGTTGTGCCTAAGCATTTAAAATTTGAGGCAATGGGCTTTAATGGTTTAACCATTCTTAAAGACAGTGTTATTGATGAAACCCGCATTATAGCTGCCCACTCAGAAAATGTTCCGCAGCTGGAGAATGAAAAATACGGCTTACCTGATCCCTATATGCAGCGGATTGATTTTAAACTCAGTTACAATTTAAGTAACACCAGTAATGTAAAAATAAATACCTGGAGCGAACTGGGCAGGAACATTTATAAAAACCTTACCAATATCAGTGATAAAGAAAAAAAAGCGATCAACAAATTTGTGAACGCTGCTGATATCCCCGCAAATGCAGATGAAGAGACCATCATCAGGATGCTGGAAGACCGGATGAAGAACAAAATAAATATTGATGATAAACTGGTAAGTGAAGATGCAGATAATATGGAGGCGGCAATAAAATCGGGCAACACCGATAATTTTGGTGCTTCTAAATTCATGATAGCTATGCTTGAAAATAAAGGCATCCGTTATCAGGTTGTTTTTCCTTCGGTAAGAGACCAGTTGCCACTTGTGGAAGAACTGGAAAACTGGAACCGTGTTAATGAAATGTTGCTTTATTTTCCCTCAACCCAAAAATTTTTGCAGCCCAATGCAGTTATTCTGCGCTATCCTTATGTAGAGCCCTACTGGGCTGCCACAAGAGGATTGTTCTTAAAAATAACTACTATTGGTGATGTTACTACAGCCATCGCAAAATTTGATACCATTCCCATTATTCCATTTGACCAGCACGCCCACAACATGGAAGTTGCTGTTAAACTGGATGCTTCAGGCGATTCTCTCATCATCAACAGCAGGCAGATACTTACTGGATACGGTTCAACGGTGTACAGGCCTTTATGGGCTTTTTTACCGGTAGATAAACAGGAAGAAGCTGTTAAAGAGATCATTCAATCAGTGGCTAAAAGTGAGAATATACAGAACATAAAAACAGAGAACACTAAGCTTACCGATCTATGGGATAACAAACCGTTGATCATAAGCGGCACCATTCACACAGCTAATCTGCTGGATAAAGCAGGCAATAAACTGCTGTTTAAAATTGGTGAACTGATAGGGGCACAGGAACAGATGTACCAGGAAAAACCAAGACAGTTACCTGCTGAGATGCAGTACCCACATGTATTGTACCGCAAACTTAAATTCCAGGTACCCGATGGTTATACCATAAAAAATATTAAAGACCTGACTATTGACATACAGGAAAAAAAAGATAATGTAGTAACCCTGGGTTTTACCAGCAGTTATACTTTAACTGGTAATAACCTGGAAGTGGATGTAAGAGAAACATACAGGGAATTAAAATACCCGTTGTCAGAATTTGAGACCTTTAAAAAAGTGATCAATGCTGCCGCTGATTTTAATAAGATCGTACTGGTGCTTGAAAAGAAATAAAATTACCTTGTTAAATAAAAACCCAGCACCAGTTAATGCAGGGTTTTTTATGCTTTAAAATTCAATTTAACTTTGTGTAGCCAGTTTACTTTTCTTATAGCCATACAGGAAATAAATCACTATTCCCAATGCCAGCCATCCAATAAACCAAACCCAGTTGCTTTTGCTCATACCTGTAAGCAGGTACATGCAGGTAATCACACCCATTAAAGGTATTAGAGAATATTTTTTGATAAAAGCCAGTATGGCCAACACTATTGCACTTAACCAGAATATGATCAAGGATATATTCGGTATGGCCATATCCATAAAAGTCTTTTTGCCTGATGTATAATCCTCACTTGCACTAAAATCAAAATTGAAAAAATCAGTAAAATAAGTTTTAGATAAAGAATATGCCAGGATGATCGCACCTGCAACGATCAATGGGAAAATGAACTGGCCATTGATATAAGGCAAGTGAAACCGCCCTGCTATTTTTTGTTTACGTGGAATTAATAATACACCACCACAAACGAGCACAAAAGCAAATAGTGTTGCAATACTTGTAAAATCTAAAACAAAAGTTTTATCGGTAAACAGGATGGGCACACCTACAACAAGGCCTGTAATGATTGTTGCAAATGAAGGCGTTTTAAATTTTGGATGAATTTTTTGAAACACAGGTGGCATTAAACCATCCCTGCTCATACTCATCCAGATACGGGGCTGCCCCATTTGGAAAACGAGCAATACGCTGGTCATGGCCACTACTGCAACAATAGCAACCAGGAACTGCATCCAGGCTACATTCAGATTTTGCGGTTCAAAGATAAAAGCCAGGGGATCGCCAACACCATCAAAATTGCGGTAATTAACTGCACCTGTTAAGATAAGCGTTAACAGGATATAGATGACTGTACAAATAACCAATGATAAAATCATTCCCCGGGGCAGATCTCTTTGCGGGTTTTTGCTCTCTTCTGCAAGTACACTCACTGCATCAAAACCAATATATGCAAAGAATACGCTTGCAACAGCCTTCATCACACCATCAAATCCGTTGGGCATAAAAGATTTTACCCCTTCGTCATTGGCGGGTGTCCAGTTTGGAGTAAGCCCGTTTGCAAAAACAAGATAACCACCAACAATTATGATAAGGGCCACCACGGCTATTTTCAATATCACCATCACATTACTGAAGTTGCGGCTTTCTTTTATACCACGATAAACCAGGTAAGTAATGAGTAAATTGATGATCAAGGCCGGCAGGTCAAAAATGATTCTCAATCCGCCAATAACGGGAGAATTATTCCATGCAGCTAAAACATCTTCTTTAGTACTGCCGTCTTCAATGGCATGCTTAGCTTCCATATAACTGGTAGAAAGATATTCCGGTATATGAACATTCATTTTGCCCATCAGCGAAGTAAAATAATCACTCCAGCTATAAGCCACATAAATATTACCGATGGAGTATTCCATGATCAATGCCCAGCCAATTACCCAGGCAAATAATTCACCAAAACTGGCATAGGCATAGGTATAGGCGCTGCCTGCAACAGGAATACGGCTGGCAAATTCAGAATAGCACAATGCGGTGAAAGCACAGGCAATACCGGTAATTATAAAAAGAATAACAACGCCGGGGCCACCATTAAATACCGCTCCACCCAAACTACTAAAACTTCCGGCACCTAAAATTGCAGCAATACCAAAAAAAGTAAGGTCACGTACAGTAAGTACTCTTTTTAAACCTCCTCCCCCATGCGGATCATCACTACCCTCAGCTAAAATATTTGCAATCTTTTTTTTGCGGAACAAAGAATTTGACATGTTAGTTCTGGTTTTAGAAAAAGTAAATTAAGAAAATATTTTTACTTATGAGAATAACATAAACTAAGATAGTGCGCCTGTTTGAAAAGTTGTCAGGTTGAGTTTGTCGAAGACGGCTTCGAATGAGATTTCGCCAGCTTTTTTATTTCCTCCCAATCTTCTCTAAATAAAGCCTCTTTCTTTTTTCTTGACCAACCTTTCACTTGTTTTTAAAATTCTATTGACTGGTTAATATCCTGAAACCATTGAGAAAATTTTAAACTTACCGGTCGTCGTTTATAAGTGTAGCCTAATTTATTTTCCTCATAATTATGTTCCCACAATCTTCTTTCTAAATCATTGGTAACTCCTGTATAGTAGCTCTTGTCGTTGCATTCAACTATATAAACAAAATAATTGTGGGCTATTTTCATTTACAGGAGTTTTATACAATAACCCGGTTTCGACAAACTCAACCTGACACCCGGAAAATCTTAGATTTTAACTCTCCCTCATCATTAAATAATCTGCAAGCTCCTCCAATGGTTGTTTACGTTTAGAAAGCACTGCAGTATCTTCCAGGTGTTTTAAAGCAGTTTGCAGGTATTTATTTTTCAGTTCCTGTGCCCAGTCATCTACTTTACAGTCTTTAAATATCTGTAACACTTTTTCCACTTTATCAGCTGGGTTGTTTTGTATCAGCGAGTTTAATTCACTTAGCTGCGCCGGCTTTGCAGTTTCAAAAGCATGGATCATTAAAAATGTTTTTTTATTGGCCAGGATATCCCCTCCCACTTTTTTTCCAAACTTTTCGGGGTTGCCAAACGCATCCAGGTAATCATCCTGCACCTGGAAAGCGATGCCCAGGTTCTTTCCAAACTCGTACAAATGATTTTGATTGCCTTCGCCTGCACCACCTAAAATGGCCCCCAGTTTAAGACTTGCAGCCAGCAAGACTGATGTTTTTAGCGTGATCATGTTCACATATTCATCCATGCCTACTGTTTCTCTTTTTTCAAAATCCATATCCATCTGCTGTCCTTCGCAAACAGCACCGGCAGTATTATTAAAGAGGTAAAGCACTTTTTGGAGCTGGGCAAGTTTGATTTTATTCAGGTATTCATAAGCCCTTACAAACATAGCATCACCGGCAAGCAAAGCGGTTGATTCCCCAAATTTTACATGCACCGTTTCAAAACCACGACGTATGGGCGCTTTATCCATGATATCATCATGTATCAGGCTGAAATTGTGAAAGAGTTCAATAGCAGCAGCTGCATTGTAAGCATCAGGATCAATTTCGTTGAATAACTGGTTACCCATTAAAACACAGACCGGGCGTATCCTTTTACCGCCAATACCCAAAATATACTGGGCAGGATCGTACAAAGTAGCCGGTTGCCCGGGGAAATGCCGGATATTAAATTTCTCTTCAAAAAGTTTTGAAAGTTCTATGAATGAATGCATATGAATGATCACTGCAGCGCCATTGCGCCGGTTGATTTGTGATTTACAATGTTATTTTTTCTTTTTTCCTGCCGACTTAAAACCAGGCTTGGCCTTAGGTTTACCAGTTGCATTAGCTTTGGCTTTTACAACAATAGATTTTTTTGCAGATCCGGAAGATAAAGCTGCTTTACCCGGTATCCATTCATAATCCAGTTGGCGCTTGCTTAAATTGGCTGCCACTACTTTTATTCTTACCAGGTCGCCCATCCTGAATTTTTGACCGGTACGCATACCAACCAATGCATAATCTGCATCATCAAGCCGGAAATCATCATACTCACTCAGCTCTCTAACGGTAACCATGCCCTCGCATTTATGAGTTACGGTTTCTACAAAGAAACCAAAAGAAGCCACCCCACTGATGATACCTTCAAATTCTTCGCCCAGGTAGTTCTTCATAAACTCTACCTGTTTGTATTTGTTACCGGCACGTTCAGCCTCCATAGCCTTACGCTCCCTGTCACTGCAATGTTTGCAGCGCTCATCCATTTTTTTGTCTAGTTTCAGGTTCTTATCTAAGCATTCCTGTAAAATACGATGAACCATTACATCCGGGTAACGGCGTATGGGAGATGTAAAATGGCAGTAATGTTCAAAACCCAAACCGTAGTGGCCAATATTGGCAGGATGATAAATAGCTTTTGACATGGTACGGATACCAAGTTGCTCCAACACATGCTGCTCAGGCTTGCCCTGTACATCTTTAAGCATTTTATTGAATGATGCAGCTACTGCACGTTCATCATGCATATCAAAAGTGTAACCGAATTTTTTGGCGAATGCAATAAAGGGTTTCAACTTTTCGTCATCGGGTGTATCATGTATACGGTAAGGAAAAGGAATGGGCTCTTTATTTACCTTGATCTTGGAAATATAAGTAGCCACGGCCCTGTTGGCAAGCAACATGAATTCTTCTATCAGCTTATGTGAATCCTTACTTTCTTTAACAACAATGCCGATGGGTTTTCCTTTTTCATCCAGCTGAAAACGTACTTCCTGCGATGAAAAATTAATGGCGCCATTTCTGAAGCGCTCTGCCCTGAATTTTTTTGCCAGTTCATTCAATAAACTAATAGGTTTATAATGCAGGCCATCTTTCTTTTCTATAATATCCTGTACCTCATCGTAAGTAAAGCGATGGTTACTATGGATGATGGTACGCCCAAGCCAGGTATGTTTTATTTCTGCCCTGTTGGTTATCTGGAAAACAGCCGAAAAGGTATATTTATCTTCATGCGGCCTTAAAGAACATAGTTCATTTGATATCTTTTCGGGCAGCATAGGATTAACCCGGTCGGGCAAATACACACTGGTGGCCCTTTCATAAGCCACCTTATCCAGCAGGGTGCCCGGTTTTACATAATGGCTTACATCGGCAATATGGATCCCGATCTCGTAATTGCCATTATCTAAATTTCGTATGGAGATAGCATCATCAAAATCTTTTGCATCAACCGGGTCAATGGTAAAGGTTAAAATATCGCGATAGTCTTTACGCTTACTGATCTCTTCACGGGCAATATGCTGCTGTAGTTTTTTAACTTCTGCCAGTACTTCTTTATCAAAAGCTAAAGGGAATCCGGTTTCTATCAGGATCTCCTTCATCGCCATATCGTTCTCATCCTCTGATTTTAAGATGCTCATCACTTCACCAATGGGTTTCTTCTCAGCTTTATCCCAGCTCAGCATTTTTACCACCACCCTGTCATTATCTTTTGCACCATTCAGTTTATCTGTGGCAATATAAAAATCAGGTATTGATTTTTCTGATGCAGGGATAAAGAAAGCAAAACTCTTGCTCATCTGTATATTACCAATGAACTCGGTCTGCCTCCGTTCGGCAACATCCACTATTTTGCCTTCCTGTCTTTTATCTTTTGAAAGCCCTTTATTCACCTGCACCCTCACCATATCACCATGAAAAGCCCGGTTAAAATCATTTGGCCTCACCAGGATATCTTTTTCGCTGCCTTCAACGATCACGTACCCCATCCCGCTTTTGGAAATATCCAGTCTTCCTTTTACAATGGCTGTTTGAGATGATTTTTTTCCTTCTTTATTCTTTTTATGCATACATCTTTTTTAATTCACAATTTTCCGGCCTAAAACAAGAGCTATAAACACGTGTTCAGCTATTGATAACAAATTATCATTTTTAATGGTTGCAATGTACCAACAAATTGCTACATTCGGAAAAATGAAGGCTTGTGCAGGCACTCACAAATTCTCCACAAAAAATTATAACTAAAACGATCTGGGTACTTTCGTTGGTAAGTTTATTTACCGATATGGCCAGCGAAATGCTGTACCCTGTTATGCCGTTGTTTCTTAAGCATATTGGTTACACGGCTGTTTTCATAGGTGTACTGGAAGGTATAGCAGAGGCTGTAGCAGGTTTAAGTAAAAGCTATTTTGGCAAATTAAGTGATATAAGCGGTAAGCGTTTGCCCTTTGTTCAGTTAGGCTATTCTTTAAGTGCCCTTAGCAAACCCATGCTGGCTATTTTTGTTTATCCATGGTGGATATTTTTATCAAGAACAATTGACAGACTTGGAAAGGGTATCCGTACAGGTGCAAGAGATGCCATGCTGAGCGATGAAAGTACAAAGGAAAATAAGGGACGTGTTTTTGGATTTCACCGGAGTATGGATACCATAGGTGCTGTTTTTGGTCCGGCCATTGCATTGACCTACCTGTACTTTTATCCCAATGATTATACAACGCTTTTTTTAATTGCTTTTCTACCGGGCTTAGTTGCCATCATTTCTACCTTATTAATAAAAGAGAAAAAGAAAATTCCTGTTGCAACGGACAACGGCCAACGACCGACGATCAACTTCTTCGCCTTTGCAGGTTATTGGAAAAACAGCTCAGCCCAATACAAAAGATTAGTTACTGGTTTATTGCTCTTTGCTTTATTCAACAGCTCCGATGTTTTTCTTTTATTGAAGATGAAAGAAAGTGGCTTAGATGATGCTTCAGTGATCGGGGTTTATATTTTTTACAACCTGGTATTTGCTGTGCTTGCTTATCCCATTGGCATCATGGCAGATAAGATAGGGCTTAAAAGAATTTTTATAGCCGGGCTTTTTGTTTTCTGCCTGGTGTATGTAGGTTTTGCTTTTAATACAAACCTCTACATATTTCTCCTGTTATTTTTTTTATATGGTGCTTATGCTGCAGCTACTGAAGGCATTTCAAAAGCCTGGATCAGTAATATTGTGGATAAGAGCGAAACCGCTACTGCCATCGGAACTTATTCAGGTTTCCAAAGTATATGCGCCTTAATTGCCAGCAGCCTTTGTGGGTTGCTATGGTATAATTTTGGCGCCATGTTTACTTTTTTATTAACTGCAGGAGTAACACTTGTGGTGATTTTTTATTTAGCAACTTTTAAAAGAACTCCTGTGGGCATTTCGTAACTTCAAACAAATTTTATTTATGTATTCATATGATACTGTTGTTGCCGCTTTAAATGGATTAAAAGCCCGGGGATATATCCTCAACTTTAATGTAGCTTTTGATAAACTGATGTGTTTAGAGAACGGCACTTGTTTAAACCCCCATGAATTTGAAATTGTGGAAGTGTACCGCTTTGAAGGCAACAGCAATCCGGCTGATCAGGATGTGGTGTATGCCATTGAATCCAAAGCTGGTAATATCAAAGGTGTAATAACAAGCGCCTTTGGTTTATATGCTGATGATGCCTCTGCAGAAATGATCAGCAAACTCTCCATGCACAAATAATATTTACATTCAAAATAAAAATCAACTGCCGATGGCAAATGGATTTAACAGAAGAAATTTTATTAAGAAAACAGCATTAGCAGGAACTGCGATAACATTAACCAATTCCATAAAAGCCTTTTCTACGGTAAAAAAAGAAAAAGTACGCATTGGTATTATTGGTGCCGGCTTCAGGTCGCATGAGCATATGGGCAATTTTTTACAAAGAGCCGATGTGGAAATTAATGCCATTGCCGATCCCCAGCAAAGAAGTATTGATGAAGCCCTCAAGGTTTTTACTGAATACAAAAGGCCAATGCCAGCCATATATAAAAATGGGGATCATGATTATAAAAATTTATTAAAGCGGGATGATATAGATGCAGTGGTCATATGTTCTCCGTGGGAATGGCATAGCATACAGGCCATTGATGCCATGAATGCAGGAAAAATTGTGGGAGCAGAAGTTTGTGGTGCGGTAAGATTACAGGAGTGCTGGGATGTGGTAAACAGTTCTGAAAAAACAAAGATACCCGTGATGATGATGGAAAATGTTTGTTATCGCAGGGATGTGATGGCAGTATTGAATATGGTGAGGAAAGGCATGTTTGGCGAATTATTACACGGACAGGGCGGGTACAAACATGATCTGCGTGGCGTACTTTTTAATGATGGCAAAACTGCTTACAACAGCGGCGTGGAATTTGGTAAGCATGCATACAGTGAGGCCCAATGGCGTACCGAACATAATTTAAAACGCAACGGGGAATTGTATCCAACCCATGGCCTGGGACCAGTTGCAGTGATGATGGATATCAACAGGGGAAACCGGATGATAAAACTTTCTTCTGTGGCTACAAAAGCTAAAGGTCTTCATAAATATATTGTAGCGCATCCCAAAGGTGGGCCAAACCATCCCAATGCCAAATTGAATTTTAAATGCGGTGATATTGTAAATACACAGATCCAGTGCAGCAATGGGGAAACCATTTTATTAACCCATGATGTATCTTCTCCACGGCCATATAACCTGGGCTTCAGGGTGCAGGGCACAGAAGGCCTGTGGCAGGATTATGGATCGGGGGGCAATAAACAGGGCTTTATCTATTTTCAAAAAGAAATGAAGCACAGCCACAGGTGGGACAATACTGAAAAATGGTTAACAGATTATGATCACCCGCTTTGGAAAAAATATGGGGCCGTTGCAGAAGGCGCAGGACATGGTGGTATGGATTTTTTTGTTGACCATGCATTTATTGAATGCATAAAACGAGGTACTCCTTTTCCGCTGGATGTATATGATTATGCAAGCTGGTATGCCATTACCCCGCTCAGTGAAAAAAGTATTATAGAAGGCGGGCAGGTACAGGACATTCCTGATTTTACAAGAGGGAAATATAAAACACGTAAACCCATATTTTGTTTTGGGGATGATTATTAGCTAAGAGAACAAAGAGGAAAAGAGCTGCAACTAATACTGTGTTTTCTCTTTTTCTCCTTTTCTCTTTTAGTCTCTTAGCCAAAACTCTTTCTCATGCCCTTAGCTAAAAATAAAAAAAATGAACCGTAGAAAATTTGTAGGCCTCTCGGCTTTAACTACAACCTTGCTTGCCACAAAAAGTTCAGTTGCAGGTAATTTTGATCAGGCAACAAAACCAATCGTTATTTCTACCTGGGATAGCGGCATGTCTGTAAATGCTGAAGCATGGAAGACATTATCTGCAAAAGGAACAGCATTGGATGCCGTGGAAGCCGGCGCCATGCATATTGAAGACAAAATAGATTGTTGTGTTGGATTGGGTGGCTATCCCGACAGGGATGGCATTGTAACATTGGATAGCTGCATTATGGACCATAAAGCCAATTGCGGTGCCGTGGCGGGTTTGGAAAGAATTAAACACCCTGTATCTGTTGCAAGAAAAATAATGGAAAGAACGCCGCATGTCATTTTGGTTGGTGCAGGTGCACAGCAGTTTGCAGTTGAGAACGGGTTCCCGCTTGAAACTGAAAAATTATCCAACTCAGCTGCCCGTGCTTATGAAGAATGGCTGAAAAAAAGTGAATACAAACCGGTGATAAATATCGAGAACAAAAAACAGAATGGTCCATTTGCTCCTAACTTTTTTGAAGATGGCACAGCTAATCATGATACCATGGGGCTGCTTGCCATGGATATGAGTGGAAATTTATCGGGTGCAGTTACCACAAGCGGCATGGCATTTAAATTACATGGCCGTGTGGGCGACTCTCCCATTATTGGCGCAGGCTTATTTGTAGACAATGAATTTGGTGCTGCAACCAGCAGCGGCACAGGCGAAGAAGTGATCCGTATTTGCGGAACACATTTAGTTGTTGAATTTATGCGGCAGGGCTATTCACCAGAGATGGCCTGTAAAAAGGCAGTGCAAAGAATTGTGAACAGGGATAAAGTAAAAGCAAAGAGTTTACAGGTTGGATTTTTAGCTATGAATAAAAAAGGACAGTATGGTGCCTATGCTATACAGAAGGGGTTTGTGTTTTCGGTGAAGAGTAACAATGAGAATAAAATACACTCAGCAAAGTATCTTATCTAATAATTCTCAATAAACAATGTTCAATTCTCAATATACAATGAGGGCCTCATTGAAAATTGAACATTGTAAATTGAATATTGAACATTTATGAAATTTACACTTGAAATAATAGGCTTTAATATAGAAAGCTGCATCCTTGCCCAGGCTGCAGGTGCCAACCGTATTGAATTATGTGATAATCCCGGTGATGGCGGTACTACTCCATCCTATGGTTTTATTAAAAAAGCCAGGGAGGTTTTACAGATTGAGTTATATGCTATGATACGACCCAGGGGTGGTGATTTTTTTTACAGTAATGAAGAATTTGAGATCATGAAAACCGATGTGCAGACTTGCAAACAACTGGGTTGCGATGGCGTGGTGATTGGTATGTTAAACAAGGATGGTACTGTAGATAAAGAGCGATGCAAAGCATTAGTTGAACTGGCCTACCCAATGGGTGTAACTTACCAACGGGCATTTGACAGGGTTAAAGATCCGTTTGCAGCATTGGAAGATATAGTTCAAACAGGCTGCGAAAGAATTTTAACCAGCGGCCTTGTTCCAAATTGTTTAGAGGGCGCTCCATTAATTGCACAATTGATTAAGCAGGCTGATGACCGCATCATAATTATGCCCGGCAGCGGATTGCGGGCATCTAATGTGATTGATGTAGCAAAAATTACAGGTGCCGGGGAATTTCATACATCTGCAAGAATCAATATTGACAGTACGATGCATTATACTAATAAAGAGATGAAAGAAAATTTGCAAACAGTTTTGGTTGATGAGTCAGAGGTAAAGAATATTGTAAACCTGCTTTCCTTACTTTAATTAATTGTAATTTCAAACATGATCCTTCTGCGCTGTCATGCTGAGGCACGAAGCATCTCCCTAGGTATACAAAACACGAGGATAAAAAAATAAACTATCCGCTTATGAAAATAAATGAAATATTATATTACGTATACATTCTAACTAATAAAGTTAAAACAGTATTATACACAGGAATGACCAATGATCTTGAGCAAAGAATAATTGAACACTATATCGACAGGATAGAAAAGAAAACATTTGCCGGGAAATACAACTGTCATTACCTGGTATTCTATGAAAGCTACAACTATGTAAATGATGCCATTGCAAGAGAGAAAGAAATAAAAGGCTGGCTGAGCATAAAAAAACAGCATTTAATAAGAAACTTTAATCCTGAATGGAAATTTTTAAATGAAGAGTTATTGGGCGAATGGCCTCTGAAAGAAATTTTACCATCGTAAAAATGTGTAAAGGAGATGCTTCGTGCCTCAGCATGACAGGACAAGGGCTTCAATGAAACACAACTAGTATTAAATGAAAAAATACGCAATCCTTTTAATCTTTATAATCAGTCTAATCCCCGTTCAGACAAAATCACAAAACATTTCTATTGAATTAAATAAAGGTTGGCAATTCAAAAATCAAAAAGAAAACAAATGGTACAAAGCAACCGTGCCGGGAACAGTACATACTGATCTGCTAGACAACAAACTCATAACTGACCCCTACTACCGGGATAATGAAAGTAAGCTGCAATGGATTGATATAGCCGATTGGGAATATAAAACTGTTTTTAATGTTGATGCTAAAACATTTGCAAAGAAAAATATTGAACTGGTTTTTGACGGGCTTGATACCTACGCCGATGTCTTTCTCAATGGCAAATTAATTTTACAGGCTGATAATATGTTCCGGGGCTGGACTGTGGATGTGAAGCCGTTCATAAAAAGAATAAACAATGTATTACTGATCAAATTTGCATCTGCACAAAATAAAGTGGACAGCATTGCCAAAGCAAGACTACCATTAGTTTTACCGGATAATAACCGGGTATATGTTCGTAAAGCACAGTTCCAATTTGGCTGGGATTGGGGGCCAAAATTTGTTGGTTGTGGGATTTGGAAAAAAGTAACCTTGCAAGTTCCCTATCGAAGCCCCACAAGAAGGACTAGATCGACAAAACATTCTGTTAAACTCATCCAACAAAAAGATTCCATCGGCACATCTTTTTATTTTGAAAAAAATGGCAAACCCATTTACTGCAAAGGTGCCAACTGGATTCCCGGCGATGTTTTTTTACCACGTTTGACAAAAGTTGATTACCGGAAAATGTTGCTGAGCGCCAAAAATGCCAACATGAATATGCTGCGTGTTTGGGGTGGTGGTGTATATGAAGCTGATGAATTCTATGATCTCTGCGATTCACTAGGCATCATGGTTTGGCAGGATTTTATGTTTGCCGGCGGTATGTATCCCGGCGATGAGGCTTTTATGAATAATGTACGGGAAGAAGTAAAATACCAAATTGGAAGATTGCGGAATCACCCCTGCATTGTATTGTGGTGTGGCAATAACGAAGTGGAAGAAGCCTGGAAGAACTGGGGATGGCAGAAACAATTCAATTTACATGGATCAGATTCTACAAAAATTTGGAACGATTATAAACTGCTGTTCCAGGATAGTTTACAAAAATGGGTTGATGAATTTGATGGTACCAGGCCCTATGTCTCTACCTCTCCCAAAAATGGCTGGGGCCGTGCAGTAAGTTTTACCGAAGGCGACAGTCATTACTGGGGTGTATGGTGGGGACTGGAAGATTGGGAAGTATTTGAAAATAGGACCGGAAGATTTGTAAGTGAATATGGGATGCAATCCATGCCTAACTGGAACACAGTAAAATGTTTTACGGATTCAACCGACAGGTATTTGCATTCTCCGGTAATCAAGGCGCATCAAAAAGCTACTGATGGTTTTAAAAAACTAAATCATTATTTAACCCGCTATTTTATTGATTCAGTAAAACTGAGTAAACTTTCACTGGAAGATTATACTTATTTATCTCAATGCATGCAATATTACATTTTAAAGAACAGTATTGCTGTACACCGAAGTAAATCTCCAGCTAATATGGGTACTTTATTGTGGCAATTAAATGATTGCTGGCCAGTTACAAGCTGGAGCATTACAGATTACAGCAGGCAGCCAAAAGCAGCGTGGTATGCCGTTAAGGAGGCTTACAGAGATGACATGAAGCTGTTAAAGGATACTGTATATCCAAAAGATCTGGAATTGGAAAAACCTCAGTTTACAATAACGGTTGTAACAGATCGGATCTACATTACGTCAAACAAGGCGGCTAAATATGTCTACATTTCTTCTAGCAAACCCGGGGTAACGTTTTCAGATAATTATTTTGATCTTAAACCAAACCAGAAAAAGACCATTCTTCTAGAAAACAATAAGCAATTTTCAATCAGTGACTATAAAATAGGATCGCTGTATAATGTTTTAAAAGCACAATAAAGTGCAGAAGATAAAGTTTCCGTCTTGGCGAACGCAGTGAAGCCATCCGCCGATTAAACCTGAACTACACAAAAAAGCAAAATTGTAAGTTTTAAAAGTAAACTTTAATACCTTTAATCAGCGGATGGCTTCGTCGTTCCTCCTCGCCAAGACGGGTAACTTCATCTTCAAATTATAATATCAGCATTATGGAATACGGTGGCTGCGTTTACATAATGACCAATTTTCACCATACAGTTTTATATATTGGCGTAACATCTAATTTACCTCAACGCATATTTCAACATAAGAACAAAGTATTTAAGAAAAGTTTTACTAACAGATACAATTGTGAATTATTGGTTTGGTATGAAAGCTTCAGCAGGATTGAAGATGCTATTGCCAGGGAAAAACAATTGAAAGCAGGAAACAGGAAAAGGAAAGAAGATCTTATTCATGCGAAGAATCCCAATTGGGAAGATTTGTGGGAAGATGTTCCGATGTGGTAAGCTCTGCATTTGTATCTTTAACCGGCGGATTCCTTCTCCCGCCCGAGGCGGGATCGCAATGACGGTAACATCAGCATAAAATTACTAATCAACATTTATGAAATTCATACTTACTATTGTATTTCAGATTTTTTCTTTTTTAACTTTTTCACAAACAGCCGAAAACATCATCATCATTACAACAGATGGATTACGCTGGCAGGAGGTATTTGGAGGTATGGACAGCGCCATTGCCAAGAACAAAAAATTCAACCAGGATGACAGCGCTGCTATCTTTAAAAAATACTGGGTTGCTGATGCAACTGAAAGAAGAAAAAAGCTGATGCCTTTTACCTGGAGCATCATTGAAAAGAATGGACAATTGTATGGTAACAGGAACCTGGGCAATAAGATCGATAATGCAAATCCTTACTGGTTCTCCTATCCAGGCTACAGCGAAATATTTACGGGCTATGCCGATACTTTAATTAACAGGAATGACTTCCCCCCTAATCCAAATACAACCGTACTGGAGTTTTTAAACCGCTTACCAAAGTATAAAAATAAAGTAGCAGCTTTTGGTGCATGGGATGCATTTGACAGGATATTGAATGAAGGAAGAACTAAGATCCCTGTTTACTCTGCTTTTGATCAATTTGGAGGCACAAATCCAAATGCTACAGAAAAGCTGATTAATACTTTATCTAAAGATGGCTACAAGCCCTTTGGTGAAGCTGAATGCCTGGATGTATTTACCCATTATGCAGCCATGAATTACCTGCAAACCAAAAAACCAAAAGTGCTTTATATTTCTTATGGCGAAACAGATGAATGGGCTCACAGCGGGCAATACAGGGATTATTTAAATGCAGCTAACATGGTTGACAAATGGATACAGGATATATGGAATTATGTTCAGTCAGATCCATACTACAAAAACAAAACAGCCATTTTTATAACTACTGACCATGGCCGTGGTGATGTAATTAAAGAAGAATGGACAAGTCATAACAATAAAATAAAAGACAGCTACCAGATATGGATGGCCGCCATGGGGCCGGGTATAAAAGTTAAAGGTGAAGTAAAATCTACACAACAATTGTATCAAAAACAATTTGCCCAAACAATGGCTGCTATACTTGGCTTCACATTTAAAACTGAGCATCCTGTGGCAGAAAAAATTGAACTTAATAAAGAGTAAATCACTAACCCGCCTTCGACAAGCTCAGGCTGACAGCTCTCTTTGAAATTCCCGAAGACGTTGCAATAATATGATTTGGTTTCCTGCCCTTACAAAATTATGCCCTTCATATGCAGCGCCGTAATACGTATCATCATTAAGATGGTCAGTTAAAAAACGCATTGCCTGCATATAGATCATAAACTCAGCAGCAAAATGAAAATATGTTTTTTCTGTTACAGTAAGTTCATCTCCCATTTCAGATAAATAACCATTTACAATTGCTTCATAAAAATCTTTACGCACTTCAATTTTTGAAAAATCTTTTTCTTCTTCGTTCACAGGGCATATATAAGTACGCATCATATCACCCACGTCGCTTATAAAATAACCCGGCATCACCGTATCCAGGTCTATAACACAAAGACCATTGCCTGCAGCATTAAACAATACATTACTGATCTTGGTATCATGGTGTGTTACCCTCGTTATAAGTTGTACTTTGCAGGATTCAAATTCATCTACAATGCTTTTATTGTTTTTAATAAATTCTATCAATGCTGATGATTGGCTGATTCGTACAGTATTTCCATCCTGCAAGGCTTTTTCAAATTGCCGGTAACGTAGTGGCAGGTTATGAAAATCGGGTAAGGTAATTTTTAATTTTGTTACATCAAACCCCGATAATAATTTTGAGAACCTGCCAAACTGTTTGGCCGCTTCATAAGCCTGTCCAGGTTTTTCCACCACATCAATCGTGTGAGAACCGTTTATAAAAGGAAACATTCTGTAATAACCCTCCGCTGTTTTAACCAGGTCCTTTCCGTCAATCGTTATACAGGGAGAGACGAATAAACAGGACGGAAAATTCTTTTTCAGGTAATTACCAATAAGCCGGATGTTATGAGCAATATCTTCAGGGGTTTTGAAAATATTATTGTTGATGCGCTGAAGAATATATTTTTTGTTTTTGGTTTCTAGCTTCCAGGTTGAATTGATCAGTCCGTTACCAAAAGGCATGATGGTGCACTCTTTTTCATCCAATCCAAATTGAAATAAAATATTACGCATAATCTGCTAAATTCGTGTAATTCGATTAATTAGTGAAACTAAATGCTCAAAGATTGTGAAATGGATTGGCCATAGTCAACAACGCTTTGATGAGCGCTTTGAATTATTCTTACAAGACGAATATCTGGCAAAAAAGTATTGCAAATGCCAGGAAAATCATAATTTCTTTTTTTGTAAAATGGAAATAGCCGAACCTTCGGCAACAAATACTGACTTAGGTTTGGTTTGCTGCAGCACCGCAAAGTCTTCACCATACAGCGATGTAAAATCACAATCTATTAAATAATCTTTTACAGGAAATATCTTCCAGGCAGGATGCAGCACATTATATTCGTACGTGGTTGTATCATTAAATTTTGAATAACCCCAGTAATGCTCTGCTATAAATTCTTCTTCGCTTTCTGCAATCATTGGCCGGGCAGGCTTTTTAACCCTTGCTTCAATCTTATTCCAAACATGTTCATGCTTCCATTGATAACTTAAAGATATCTCCTGTGCCGTTTCTACAGTCACATGCTTCATCCTTTTGGTCTCGTATTTTTCATGATAGATTGTATTTGCAATAATGCTTATTGCGGGCCTGGGTACAATCTCTTTAATAAAAACAGTACCCCGTTTCCAATGGCCGTTATCATTATACCGTACATAAAAACGCAGGTTCACTTCTTCAAAATTTACATGAAAGGGAATTTTAAAACCAAGTATACGTGTGTTGAGGAACATGAATCCTACAAGGCTTACGTAGCTGTTTCCATTAAAGTTATCCAGTTCTGTTTTATGGGGTAAGTAAGGAAGCAGGATGGCCGGATCAATTATGTAATTGGCCATAATAAGATTCTTCCATGCGGCTGTTAAGAATGTTGAAGACATGTATTTATAACAGGTGAACCCCTGAATTGTTTATAAATTCAGTTTTATAAATCAATAAAGCATTCGCACTTTTATGGTGCCCTTCACTTTACGCAACAATGCCAATGCATTTTTACTCAGGTTCTTGTTCACATCCAATACCACGTAACCTATACTATCATTCGTTTTAAGGTACTGTCCAAGTATATTTATTTTATGCTTACTCATCTGTGTATTAATTTCTGAAAGCACACCCGGTACATTATGGTGAATATGTAAAATGCGGTGTGTACCTTCCTGGGGCGGCAGCAACAATTCTGGAATACTATGAGAGCCTGTGCTGATACCCTTTTCAAGGTAGTTGAATAATTTACCGCTTACATCATCCCCAATATTATGCTGGGCTTCCTGTGTACTGCCACCAATATGCGGCGTAAGCAAAACATTGGGTAATCCCTGCAAAGGCGTTGCAAAAACATCTCCATTCTTTTCAGGTTCAAAAGGAAAAACATCAACTGCAGCTCCACTTAAATGTTCATCCAATAAAGCTTTACGTAAAGCTGCCAGATCAACCACTTCTCCCCTTGCATAATTAATAAGTATGCTGCCCTTTTTAAAATGTTTGAGTATACTTTTATTGATAAGATTTTTTGTGCTTGATAACTCAGGTACATGTAGTGTTACAATATCGGCTTTACTTACTACATCTTTCAGGCTCTTCCTGTCTTCTGCATTTCCTAATGGCAACCGTGTTTCTGTATCATAAAAGATCACTTTCATTCCAATACTCTCTGCCAGCACACTAACCTGCTTACCAATATTACCGTAGCCGATTATACCTAATGTCTTTCCACGCAATTCATAACTGCCGTTTGCTTCCTTCATCCATATCCCTTCATGCGCTGCCTTATTCTTATCTATAATTCTCCTGATGAGCATTATTGATGCGCCTATTACCAATTCGGCAACACTCCTCGTATTGCTGTATGGGGCATTAAATACCACTACCCCATTTTCTGTAGCTACTTTAAGATCAACCTGGTTAACACCAATACAAAAGCAACCAATCGCTTGTAATTTTGGAGCAGCATCCAGTATCCTCTTTGTTATTTGAGTTTTACTCCTTATACCGAGCAGGTGTACATCTTTAATTGCAGCAATCAACTCATCCTCACTTAATGCCCCATTTACTTTTTGTACATTTACATATCCAGATGCATGAAAATGTTTTACAGCTACATCGCTGATATTTTCCAGGAAAAGAATGTTTATCTTCTCTTTTGGGTAACTGGTTATTTTTTTTTCAGGCATGATTTTTAGAGCGTATTTTGCACAAATATATTCTAACTAGCGTTTAAAAATTTATAATGTCCTTAAACCAAAGTATAATTTCCGGTGTCTCCATTACTTTATTATCATTAAGCATTATCCTATTTATAAATTCTTCCTGCAAATCTCATACTGATAAAGCCATTATAAAAAAGGACAGCATTGCATTATTAACCCTGCCTGCACCTGCAGTTATTTCTGAAATGGAAAAGAACCGGATCAAGCTCATCAGTAAAAATTGGTATGATTCTGTTTTAAAAAACCGGGGATTTAACGGGGGAATGATAGTGGCCAAAGATGGTAATGTGATCTTTGAAGAATATACCGGAACTGCACATATACAGGGCACAGATACCCTTACGTCAAATTCGCCCATGCATATTGCATCTGTCTCCAAAACTTTTACAGCTATGGCTGTTTTAAAACTGTGGCAGGATGGAAAACTGAATATTGATGACGAGTACAGCAGGTTCTTTCCCCAATTCAATTATCCAGGCATAACGATACGCAACCTGCTAAGCCACCGCAGCGGATTACCCAATTATAATTATTTTATGGAGACCCTGGGCTGGGATAAAAGTATTTTCGTAAAAAACGAGGATGTGCTGAATTTTTTGGTTACCCGTAAAGCAGAACTGAAAGACGTTACAAACCCCGGCACTCATTTTAATTATTGCAATACCAATTATGCATTACTAGCTCTTTTGATAGAAAAGGCATCGGGGCTGAGTTATGCTGATTATATGAAAAATACTTTTTTTATTCCCCTGCAAATGAAAAATACTTTTGTCTTTACACTTGCAGATACTTTAAAAGCCATTCCAAGTTATAATTGGAGAGGAGGTTTGGAACCTTATACTTTTTTAGACCAGGTTTATGGCGATAAGAACATTTACAGTACACCCGCAGACCTGCTTCGTTGGGACAGGGCATTATCAACCAACCTTTTTTTTACAAAGGAAACGCTTGAACAGGCTTATACTCCTTACAGCAACGAAAGGCCGGGCATAAGAAATTATGGACTGGGCTGGCGCATGTATATCTTACCTAATGATAAAAAGATCATTTACCATAATGGCTGGTGGCATGGCAGCAATGCAACCTTCATACGTTTGATAAATGAAAATGCTACTATAATTGTAGTGGGTAATAAATTTACCCGTGGAGTATATAAAGCAAAAATGCTTACTGGTATTTTTGGAGATTATTATAATCCAACAGAAGATGATGAAAACGGTTCAACAAAAGAGTCTTTATCTGTAAAAGCCCCTCTGTCTATCTCTGATTCCATACTCATACCAATTCAAGCTGAAACCCGATCTTCGAAAAAGAAAAAAAACTAATTTAATTGCTGCTTTTGCAGGTTTTTACACATTATGTGCAATATTTTTAGATAAGGAATGCAGTTTTATGCATTTTTTATTATTAAATTGAGCCATAATTTAACCAAATGCTTAAAAGAGAAAGGCAGGCGTATATTGTACACCAGGTAAATCTGCACAATAAGGTGCTGTCTACTGCTTTAAGCACCGAAATAGAAGTATCAGAAGATACCATTCGAAGAGATCTCCAGGAATTGAATCAAAAGGGTAAATTAATTAAGGTGCATGGCGGCGCTTTATCTCATTCCTTCAGCCATACCGGCTTCCCTTCAAAAAAAGTTTATGCACAAAATCATAAAAAGATAATTGCCGAAAAAGCCGCCGGGTTGGTACAGGATGGGATGTTTGTTTTAACAGGTGGAGGAACAACAATTATAGAATTGGCCAGGGTTTTACCAATGTCCTTATCAGCAACTTTTATCTCGGGCAGTATACCGGCCATTGTTGAGTATATGCATCACCCCAATATTGAAGTAATAGTGATTGGTGATAAATTATCAAAGAATTCAAAAATTACCCTCGGTGCCGATGCGCTTGCAAGGATAAAAACTTTAAAGCCCGATCTGTGTTTTTTAGGTATTAACGCTATAGATTTAAAGCATGGTATTACAGACAGTGATTGGGATGTGGTACAGTTGAAACAAACAATGATCGAATCATCACAAAAAGTTGTTTGCCTTACCATTTCTGAAAAAATAAATACCATGCAGCCGGTAAAGGTTTGTGATCTTTCAAAAATTGATATATTAATAACAGAATTACCTGCTGATGCACCGCTGCTGCAGCCATATGTTGATGCCGGGATAACAGTACTTTAAAAAATAACAGCTTGAGAAAATATTTTTTTAAACCAACTAAACACAACTATATGAGAAAATTTGCAAACAGATTAATTGCTATTCTGTTTTTCATGATTCCATTGGCGTCCTATGCTCAAACAAGTATTTCGGGCAGGGTTATCAATGAAAAAGATGGTAAAGGAATAGAAGGCGCTTCGGTAATGGTAAGAGGGGCAAAGTCGGGCACCAGCACCGATGCCAATGGCAACTTTACCATTTCTGCCAACAAGGGCGATGTTTTAGTAATCAGCTCGGTCAATTTTAGTGAGCAGCAGATAAAAATTGGTAATAATACGGCAATCACAGTGCGGTTAGTATCAACTGATGTCACTATGGAAGAAGTAGTTGTAACCGCCATGGACATTAAAAGAAATGCCCGGGAACTTGGTTACTCGGTACAAACTGTAAAAGGTGAAGAACTGCAGGAAACCCAACGGGAGAACTTTGTAAACGCTTTACAAGGCCGCGTTGCCGGTTTAACCATAAATCAAACCAGTGGCGCTGCGGGTTCAAGTTCTCAGATAGTTTTAAGAGGATTTAATTCCTTATCACTGGATAACTCTCCCCTGTTTGTTATTGATGGCGTAATTGCAGATAATTCAACCTTACATGAAGGTAATGAGATGGGCCTGGCATCAAACGGAAACAACCGGAGTAATGATTACTCAAACCGTATCTCTGATATCAACCCAAATGATATTGCCAGCATTACGGTTTTAAAAGGACCTGAAGCCACTGCCCTTTATGGCAGCCAGGCCAGCTCTGGTGCCATCATCATCACTACCAAAAAAGCCAAACCAACCGGCAAGGTGAATATTACCTACGACAATAGTTTCCGGATACAAACCTTACGGAAGTTACCAGAAACGAACACCGAATATTCGGGTGGTACCAATGGCGTACCGCTAAGTATTTTTACAGCATTTGGACCTAAATATCCCGAAGGCACTCAATTATACGACAACGTGAATACCTTTTTTAGAACCGGTTTTTCTCAAACCCACAATGTATCTATAGGTTACGGGAAAAAGAATACCAGTTTTATTTTTACCGGTTCTTATTTCGATCAGCAAGCTACTATCCCAACCAATACTTATAAGAAGTTTAATTTCAGGTTGGCTAATACTACCAAGATTGGTAAGTACATAGAAGTGACGCCTTCTATCAGTTATATCAATACGGCCAATGACAAACCCCTACGCGGAGCAAGTGGCTATTTATTAAACCTGCTGGTTTGGCCAACTAACGACGATATTAATGACTGGCAAACCATTGACGGCTTAAAGAAACCGTTGTTTAATGCCAATCCAAATTTTGAACTGGACAATCCGTTCTTTAATGTTTACAGAAACCGCAGCACTGATAAAACAGACCGGATGCTGGCTACCCTGGGTATCAATATTAATCCTACTCCATGGCTGTCATTAGCCGGACGATTTGGATACGACAATTACAATACCGATGGATATATCAGATACGACTCTATGTCTTTTTATCTTAGCAGATCCCAAAAGGGCCGCCAGGATAATTACTACCGTAAGTATTTTGGATACAACCATACGATTACCGCCACGGCTAAAAAAACACTGGGACAATTTAATGGCAGATTAATGGTGGGAACCATGTGGCAGGATTATGAAACACAGCAATACTCAGTGGTAGGTTACAACTTGTCGGACTTTACCAGCAAAGACAGCAGCGCTACTGACCCCGCTACCAGAATCCGTTTATCAAATTCTCTAAACGGAAAACCCAACTACAGTATCAGAAGATCTATTGCTTATTTTGGCGAGGCTTCTGTTAACTGGAAGTCGATGGTGTTTTTCACCTATACCCATCGTTTTGAGGAATCTTCTATTTTCCCTAAGCGCTCCCGTAATTATAATTACCCTGCTGGTAGTGTGAGTGTAATTATGAGTGATTTAATACCTGGTTTAAAAAGCAAGAATATTTTAAGCTATTGGAAATTAAGAGGCTCACTGGCCAGTACTGCCCGATCTAGTTCGCCGTATGCCAATCAGTCTATTTTTGATCCCCGTCTGTCAAGTGGTGGTGGATACTCTTATGGCTTTACCAATAACAACCCGTTATTAGAGCCAGAAATTCAAAATACCTTTGAAATTGGAACTGAGTTCAGGATTTTGAATGACCGTGTATTGATTGACGCTACTTATTACAACACCAAAAACAAGAACCTGATTGTTGAACAATTCAGGGCCAGTTATGGAACCGGTTTTGTGTTAAACACTTTAAATGTAGGCGCCAACCAAAATCAGGGTGTAGAGATTGCCGTTAACCTGAACGTAATTAAAAACAAAAACTTTACCTGGAGCAGCCGGTTAAACTTTAATAAGATGTGGAATAAGGTACTGGAGTTGCCTGCCAACGTTCCTGAATTTTATCAGTCTGATACCTGGTTGTATGGCAACGCACGTGGCGGTTTAGTAGTAGGCGGACCTACCACCACCATCACTTCTTTTGGCTACGCCAGAAATAATAAAGGCAAGATTCTGATCAGCGCCACTACGGGCTTACCCATCATTGATCAAAATTTTAGAGTACGGGGCGACAGAAACCCAGACTTTACTTTAGGTTTTGTAAATAATATGAGTTACAAAAACCTGCGGTTAAGTTTTCTTTGGGATCTGAAAGTAGGTGGTGATATTTTTAATGCTACCGACCGTTACTTAACTACCCAAGGCCGAAGTACCCGTACCAGTAACCGCACTACTGCCCGTATAATTGATGGTGTTTTACAAGATGGCCTGGAGAACACAGCCACACCAACCAAAAACAATATTTCTATTACGCCCTACTATAACCAGGCATATTATACCACCATGCCCGAAGAGGAGTTTATAGAAAAAGATGTTAACTGGTTAAGGTTAAGAGATGTTAGTTTGTCTTATGCGTTTAACAAGAAAATATACGATCACCTGAAAATACTAACCGGATTAAGTGCATTTGTTACTGTTAACGATCTGATATTAATTACCAACTACACAGGTACTGACCCGCAGGTGAATGGTAACACCGCCGGAAGCCGTGGTGTAGGTTCTTTTGGATTTGATTATGGTAACGTAGGAACTGCAGTGAGTATCAATCTGGGTTTCAGGGCTAACTTTTAATGCTAAAAAAAAATGATTATGAAAAAGACAATAATAAAGATTTCACTGTTGAGTATGGTACTGGTATCGTTGTACTCCTGTTCAAAGAAAATTGACAGTGCTTATGCCAATCCGAATGCACCGGTACGGGTACCGGTAGAGCAATTGCTGCCGCAAATTATCTCATCGATGGCGGCAAATTATAACACCCCCAGCGCCCATGGTCCCATGCACGATGTGCGGTATATAGGCGCTTATGTTCAAAACTGGCAGTTCGCTAATACCAACAGCAATTTTGACCAAATGGGTTATACCAACTCATCGGGTGATGTTGCCCAATCAACTTGGCGCATGCATTATTATGATATTGGTCAGAATAATGTAAGAATGATTCAATGGGCTTCCGAAGAAAAAAAATGGGATTATGCAGGCGTTGGCCAGGCCATTTTTGCCTGGAGCTGGATGGTACTGACAGACTATTATGGTGATGTTATTTTAGATGAGGCATTCCGTACGGATCTCATTACTTTTAAGTACGACACCCAGGATAAAGTGTATGACCACATCCGTTATCTATGCTTTCAAGCGCTGGAAAACCTGAATAAAACAGGCGATAACGTCAGTGCCGCCAATCTGGCAAAAGGCGATGCTTATTTTTACAATGGCGATGCACAAAAGTGGAAAAAATTTGTGTATGGCGTGCTTGCCAGGTATCACAATCACCTGAGTAATAAATCTACTTACAAAGCCGATTCTGTTATACATTATGCCAACCTGGCTATGATGAGCAATGCGGATAATGCCTCTGTAAAATTTAAGGCATCTGGTTTTGCTGCCAACTACAATTTTTTAGGCGTTTTCAGAAATCAATTGACTGGAACAGGTTCTACTAATCCTACTGCCATCAGACAGGGAGCCTATATTGCTAATATTGAAAACGGTACTAACAGCGAATTTTTGGGGGCACAGGATCCCAGAGCCTGGTATTTATTAAGAGGAAATGCCAATGGCACCATTGTAGGCGTACAACCTAATAAGGGGCAAACAGTACTGCCAGCCAATGACCGCCCTGAGAATTTTTGGGGACAGAGCCAGGTTGTTTCTGTTAACAACACCGGTAATAATGCCAATGCCCGCTATATTTTTCGTGATGACTCCCCAATTCCGGTGATGACTGCCTCGGAGATGAAATTTTTAATTGCAGAAGCAGCTTTTAGAAAAGGTGATAAACCCATGGCCTTACAGGCATACAAAGACGGCATTAGTTTGAATTTTGATATGTTGACTTCGGT
>JBBSJI010000025.1:0-35523 GCA_038257425.1 Chitinophagales bacterium | reverse complement strand
TAAATAAATTCTTCAACAGAGATGGTCATCTCAATTTCGTAAACACCGGGTTTATTGAGATTACCGCAGGCACTCATCAGTTTGGTACCCGTACTTTTTCCAACACCGATCTTTGCATATTCTTCACCACCATCATTGATGATAGGAACAACTGCTGCTATCGTCTCCACATTATTAACCACGGTAGGCCTTTCCCAAACACCTTTCACAGCAGGGAATGGTGGCTTGATCCGGGGATTACCACGCTTGCCTTCAAGCGATTCGATCAATGCAGTTTCTTCACCGCAGATATAAGCACCGGCTCCACGATGTACATAGATCTCACAATCGAAACCACTACCCAATATATTCTTACCTAAAAAACCGTTTTGCTTTGCTTCAGCAATGGCCTGTTCTAAAATATCAATGATCCAGGCATATTCGCCACGTATATATATGTAAGAAACATTTGAGCCAAGGGCAAAAGATGAAACGACCATTCCTTCAATTAAAATATGAGGAATGAATTCCATCAGGTACCTGTCCTTAAAAGTACCGGGTTCACTTTCATCGGCATTTACAACCAGGTGGCGTGGAATACCTTCTGGCTTTGCCAAAAAACTCCATTTTAAGCCGGTAGGAAAACCTGCACCACCACGGCCTCTCAGGCCACTTTTCTTCACTTCTTCCAAAATATCATTGGGCGACATTTTGAATGCCTTCTCTACACTTCGGTAACCACCCTCACGGCGGTATACTTCGTATGTACGAATGCCTTCAACATGTGCTTTTTCTAATAATATTTTTCTACTCATATACCCCAAACCCCTAAAGGGGCTTTTAAGATTAAAATTATTTATAGCTCTTTTATAAAATAAACAGGTCTCAATTTGTTCTTTCTCTTAAATTTTTGTGTTCCCAAGTTCCCCCTTTAGGGGGCGGAGGGGGCTTTTACCGCCTGCCTTGCAAACAAAACCCAGCGCTTTCCTTTTTTAATCCACACTTCCAATACTTTCAAATGATAGTTACCCCTGGTTTCTTTTAAGGTAACATCAATATCAGCTACAAAACGAACGTTGGCCATATTGTTATTCATCACAACTGCAATGCTATCTTCTTTATAACTGTGATAATTCAAATATCCTGTTTCCAGGTTTTTCATCATCTCCGTTTTTGTTTCTACCCAACCATTGCTATGTCCGTAACTTAATGCCTTATCTGTTTGCTGGTTTATAGAAACGGTATTCTTATTAACCAGTGCGTGATGAAACTCTTTTACTGTATTTATTAATTTTTCTTCATCGGTTTGGGCATGGCAGCAAACAACAATGCTTAAAAATAATATGGTGAGTAATTGCTTCATCTTAATTAGCTTTTGCCCTGCATTCTTCAATGATGGCATCTACTTTTTCTTTGGTTAAATGTTCTTTATAAATTTTACCCAGTTGCATCATGGGTGCATAGCCACAGGCACCTAAACACTCAACTGTTTTTAAAGTAAACATACCATCAGTAGTTGTTTCACCAACGCCGATGTTCAGTTTTTGTTTGATATAATCAATGATATTATCGCTGCCATTGATCATGCAGGGCCCTGTCTGGCAAACTTCGAACATGTACTTACCAACCGGCCGTAAATTATACATGCTGTAAAAGCTGGCTACCTCGTACACCTCAATGGGCTCAATATTTAAAACAGACGCCACGTAATCCATCACCGGCACATCGAGCCAGCCGCCAAATTCTTCCTGTGCCATATGCAGTACAGGCAGCAGGGCGCTTTTATGTTTGCCCTCCGGGTAACGGGAAACCAGTTCCTTTACTTTTTCAAGATTTTTATCACTGAATTGTATCATATTCAAATCAAAATTCAAAAATCAAAATTCAAAAGGATTCATTTTGACTTTTTACTTTTTACTTTTTACTTTCTATCCATCCATCTCCCCTGCAATTAAATTCAAACTACTCATCGTAATGATCGCATCACTCAGCATACCACCTTTTACCAGTTCTTCAAACGCCTGGTAATAAATAAAACAAGGCCTGCGGAAATGCAAACGGTATGGTGTTCTACCTCCATCACTGATGAGGTAAAATCCAAGTTCTCCATTACCTCCTTCCACAGAACTGTACACTTCACCAACCGGCATTTCTGTTTCGCCCATCACAATTTTAAAGTGGTAAATGAGCGCTTCCATTTTGGTATATACATCTTTTTTCTCCGGTAAATAGTAAGCAGGTGCATCGGCATGAAACACTTCAGCTTCGGCTCCTTTAAATTCCTGCACTTTCTGGTATGCCTGTTCAATAATACTCAGGCTCTGCCACATTTCTTCATTACGAACTAAAAAGCGGTCGTAACAATCGCCTGTGCTGCCAATAGGAACGGTAAAATCAAAATCCTGGTAACTGCTGTAAGGTGTATGCACCCGAACATCATAATCAACACCTGCGGCACGTAAATTAGGACCGGTGAAACCATAATTCAAAGCACGCTCTGCAGAAATTGGTCCGCAGCCAATGGTGCGCTCCATGAATATCCGGTTACGGGTAAACAGGTTTTCAAATTCTTTTAATTGCTTTGGATATTCTTTTAAGAATTGTTCTAATTTTTCAAATGCCTTCGGGGTGAAATTTCTTTCAAAACCTCCAATGCGTCCAATGGTTGTAGTAAGGCGGCTGCCGCATATCTCCTCGTATATTTCATAGATAAGTTCACGAAACTGCATGAGGTATAAGAACCCGGAATAAGCACCGCTATCAACACCAACAATTGAATTACAGATCAAATGATCAGATATCCTGGCCAACTCCATGATGATGACCCGTAAGTAATCAACTCTTTTGGGCAGTTTTAAACCCAATAATTTTTCACAGGTAATATGCCAGCCCATATTATTGATGGGTGATGAACAATAATTCAACCTGTCGGTAAGTGGCGTAATCTGGTAAAGCGGCCTGCGTTCTGCAATTTTTTCAAATGCACGATGAATATACCCTACTGTAGAAGTAGATTTTAAAATGCGTTCTCCATCCAGTTCCAGTATGTTTTGAAAAACGCCATGCGTAGCAGGGTGCGTTGGCCCCAGGTTAAGCGTGGTGGTCTGCTTTTCAATACTTCCTTCCGGTAATAAAATATGATCCATACCCCAAACCCCTAAAGGGGCTTTTAAAGATTAAAATTATTTATAGCTCTTTTCTTCAATCAACTCTTAATTATTTTTATTCTGTTACAAACCTGAGCCCCATGTTCCCCCTTCAGGGGGCGGAGGGGGTTTACCTTCCAAACATCTCATCATCCTTATCAATCCTTCCCTGGTCTTCCAGTGGAAATTCTTTTCTCATCGGAAAATAATCCATCTCGTCTACATTTAAAATTCTTATCAGGTTTGGATGGCCAACAAAATTCACCCCATAAAAATCATAGGTTTCTCTTTCCATCCAGTTAGCCGAATTGTATAATGCCGTTGCACTGAATACATCCGGTTTTTCAATATCAGTGAACACTTTAAAACGTATCCTTACATTATCAACCAAATTATGCAGGTGATACACCACGGCCAGTTCTGCTCCTTTTTGATCGGGATAATGCACCGCCTGCAGGTCAGTTAAGAACTGGAACCGCAATTCAGCATCATCATATAAAAACTGGAGGACTTTTAAATTCAGTTCATTGGGAGCTGTAAAGGTCAACATCCCATAGGGTTCATTCCAATCTGTTAATAGATCGGGGAATTTCTGTGTTAGTTTAAATTGTATTGTTTCGTTTGTCATAACAGCCCCCTTCATCTCCCCCCGTGGGGGAGGGTTTTGAACAGTTCAATAATTTGAAAATTAATTATATTATAAAGCCTCTTTAAACCTCCCCTCAGGGGAGGTTTGGAGGGGCCTATTGTATACCATATCCTGTCATCAACTCTTGATATTGTTCGCTATGCCTGCGCCTTAAACCTTCTGCATTTACCAGGTCCTGTATCTTTAAAAATCCATCCAGCACTGCTTCGGGCCGGGGCGGACAACCAGGTACATAAACATCTACAGGAATGATCTGGTCAATCCCCTGTAAAACAGAATAACTATCAAATATACCTCCTGAACATGCACAGGCCCCCATGGCTAAAACCCAACGTGGCTCAGCCATTTGCAGGTAAACCTGTTTTACTACAGGCGCCATTTTTTTGGCTATGGTTCCCATTACTAATAAGAGGTCGCACTGGCGTGGAGAAAAACTCATACGCTCTGCACCAAACCTGGCCAGGTCGTAATGACTGGCAGCTGTGGCCATAAACTCAATACCGCAGCAACTTGTTGCAAAGGGTAAAGGCCAGATGGAATTTTTACGGGCCATACTCACCACTTTTTCAAAATTGGTAGCCATGAACCCTTCTCCCATATACCCTTCAGGTATCCCTTCAAATTTTACGTAATTATTATATTGTACCGGACGACTCATAAATTTTATTTTGAATGCTGAATTTTAAATGATTCAAGAAAAAGATCAAACCGCCTATTCCTTCACATTCATAATTCAACATTTATAATTTCAACATTTCTTCTATTCTTCCCACTCCAATGCCTTCTTTTTAAATATATAAACCAGGCCTGTTATAAATAAAGAAACAAAAACCAATACGGCTACAAAACCGCTCCAACCCAACTCCCGAAAATTCACTGCGTAAGGATAAAAAAATATCACTTCCACATCAAACAATACAAACAAAATTGCAACCAAAAAATATTTAACAGCCATTGGCTGCCTGGCATTACCCCTTATCTGGATGCCGCTTTCAAAATTCTGAAGTTTATCTGATGTGGCTCTTTTAGGACCTAAATAATTGGAAAGAATGATAATGGTAGCGATCAACCCTACTGCAAAGATCATTTGAAGCCCTATCGGCAGGTAATTTGCTGCATTGTTCACATCATTCACTTGTATTAAAAAAAACTCCATATAAAATGCATTGTTATTGCCGGCAAAAATACGGTAGCAGAAGCAATATTCAATGACCTCTAAAACAAAACCCCGTTATCTTTTCAGTAACGGGGTTTTTATAATTGTTTTATCCTTTTTTCTTTTTAACGGGTACTATTTTTTTTTTGGAGCAGGGGCCTGAGACTTTTTTGCAGCCTGTTTTGGAGGTGCATTAGGATCGTACTTCATGATAAATTCTTTGTTTGAGATCATGGAAGCATCTGTTGGATCTAAAGCCAATCCCTTATCTACATAAATCAATGCTGAATCTTTTTCTTTTTTAACATTGAAATAGTATCCTATAAAATATTTGTAGGCATTCATCAATCGGGTCTTTGCATTAGGTGCTGTTGGGTCTTTTTCGCCCAGTTCAATCGTTTTTTGATAATAAGGTATAGCTAAACCCATTACACTGTTTGAGTCGATGGCTGCATTGGCATTGCCCAGCATATAATATCCCATGAGGTCATCCGGATACTTTTGAGCATACAGGCCAAAATACCTGTTCGAAGAGTCGTACTGGCTGGCGGTGTAAAAATTATACCCCGCATTAAATAGGTCAACATTTGTATAGTTTGACTTTACTGCAATCACACGCCCATAAACTTTTGCGGCTTCAAGATTAAGTTTTTGATCAACATAACGTTGCGCCAGCAACTTTAAATAAGCTGCTTTGTTTGCCTCAAGTGTATCCAGATCAACTGCTTTGTATATCATTTCGGCTGCTATTGCATCATTGCCCGGAAATCCCCATAAAACACTGGCATAGGTTGCATAGTCACGAGGGCCAATTTTAGCTGGCTTTTGTTTTTGGAAATACATTTCAAACGCTTTTTTAGCGTTAATTGTATCACCTAATTTAACCGCAGCATATGCTTTTAAACCATATAAATTTGGATAGGGCATGGCACTTGTTGTAATACAGTTTTCGCTGGATGTAAAAGCTTCTGCAAAAAGGCCCTGTGCAAATTTTATTTGAGCATTTAGAAAGCAGGCATTTAATTCATCACTGCCTTTTGCTTTTAGATATTTATCCAGATACATGGCAGATTTAACCACATCGGTTTCATAAAAATATTGATGCAAATACCAGTATACCCTAGTATAATTAGGATCCATGGCTATGGCATCGTTATAATATTTCAGGTATATCGCCTCCTGGCTGCGCCCCTGCGATTGATATATCCTTCCAATTCTAAATGCCGCTCTGGCATAGTTAGGATCCATTTTCAAAGCTTCCTCATATGTACGTTGTGCAGTACCACCGTCGCCCAGTTTTCGATACGCATCGCCAAGGTCGGTCATCACTTTCGCATCCTTAAATCTCTTGGTTTCTGTCGCCTGCTTTAATTTTTCGATTGCATAGGCAGCATCTCCCATTTTAGAATCAAAATCACCATTGGCAAATCCAATAGCATCAAGCACTCCGATGCTTTTATTGCCACCAAGGCTTAAGGCAGTTTCAAAATGGCTGCGGGCTTGCTGTGTTTTACCTTCCAGTAATTCAACATGACCCATACCAGCATTCAACAGCGCACTGTTTGGATTAGCCTGCAATCCTGTTTGATAAACAGCTTTTGCTGCATCAATGTCTTTGTCTTCGTCAGGCAATATATAAGTTTGTCCCAGCCAATAGGCTGCTTCATCATTAGCCGGATTAGTGGTAAGAAGTTGCTGAAATACATTTTTTGCACTGATGAATTTTTCATAATACAAAAACTTTTTGCCTTCCTCAATACTCTGGGCATTAATAAAACCCGCTGCAAGCAGGGCGCAAAAAAGAACAAGTGTAAATTTTAATTTCTTCATTTTATTTTTTGTTTAAAATCATTTACAATAATATTGATTTTTAGACCATTCTTTTATTTCGAGGATTAATCTTTTTTTAATTTTTCGTTGATCTTAACATTTCGTATTTCAAAAAACATGCTGGTTCCTAAATAAGCTCTTTTAAAGATCAACTGGCCTCTCTCCTGGTTCAAAAAATTTACAAAGCCTGTACCCAGGCCGTTGTAATTTTCTTTCAATATATAATACAAACCACGTACCAAAGGGTATCGCATTGTTGAGATGCTTGCCTGCATAGGTTTTACATAAGGTTCATCCTCACAAACCGTACAGGAAACATAGGCAATTTTTACCTTTTTTAACATATTTACCTGGGCACTGTCTTCGGGGTTGCCAATCCAGCTTATGCCAACAAAACCGATGGCATTCTCATTTTGGGCAATATAGTCTATCACTTCTTTACTGCTTTTTACAGCCTGCACAACTGAAGTGTCAAATTTCAAACCTTTTAAAATGCTGTCCATCGCAAACCTTACTGTACTGGTAGCATTCAACCCATCAAAAACAACTTTTTGCTGCCGGTTTATTTGTCCCGACAATTGTTTTTGCAATCTGTCGAGTGTAAAAAGGGTATCGTTGCTCTTACTGTTTACAATAATGGCAATGGCATCATTCGCTATATTAGACCACTTAGGATAGAATTTTAAGGAGTCAAGATAGTAAGCATCTTCTTCGGGAGTTAATCCACGTGTCACAACAATCATACTGTTTAAAGTATCATTAAAAAAATCTTTAAAGCAGTCTGCTTCTGTTTTATATTCCGCTATGATGTGGGCATTGGGATATGAAGTTTCAAACACCCGTATCTGTTCTTCCATTACAGGCTCAAATGATTCATCAACACTGATATGAATGGTGCCGCTTTTTAAAGTATTTGTTGGGCCTGCTTTTGGACTCTCCTTACAGCCTGCTATAAAAAATAAGGTTATAAGGGCTATACTGAAACCAATGAGCTTGCTGAAATTCCTGTTGTTCATCTATCTCTTAAATATTTTTTCTTATATCCCCTGTACACCCTGAATAAGCCATAAATAATACAAACAGCACCAAATACTTTAAAGGTGGTGGAATCATATTTCTCTGCAAGGTCTGCACTGAAGTTTTTAATGAATATCACAAATACTCCCATTCCCGACCAGAGTATGCCCATTCCAAAGTCCATCATGCTACGCATGCGGATGTATCCTTTCTCCCTGTCACTCAATTCTTCTTTTTCAAATTCTTCCAATGCCATTGTACATTTAATTTATAATGATCGTACTTTTTTTCCGGGCTGTGAAAATACTGAAATATTTACGTATAATTAATTTGACATTACAAACTTTACAGGAATTGTATAATATACAGATACATTTTCTCCCCTGGCCTTGCCTGGTTCCCAATCGGGCATCTTCTTCAATACCCTTACCACTTCCTTGTTGTATACTTCGCCTCCATCCTGAACAGTTTCAAATGTTTGTAATTTACCATTGTAGCCTACCACAAATTTTACCTTTACACTCACTATTTCACCATTTTCCATATCGTATGGGTTGTTGAGATTCTTCTCCAGGAATTTTTGTAAAGCCGCCAGGCCGCCGGGAAAAGCTGGCATTACATCCACAGCGGTTCCGTCAAGTGGGCTGTTGACATCAATTTTTGGCCCAGTTGGAGGAGCAGGAGGAGCTGGAGCCACCTGAATCTTTGGTGTCGCTGATGGTACATTCACTGTTACTGTACTGATAACATCAGTTGGTAATAATGTAACTATGCTGTCAGACTTCTGGCTCTTATCCACTATTGCAATATTATTAGTGAATGTCTTTTGATTTACCACCGCTGGCTTTGGATCTACTTTAACCTGGTCAGTTTTTTTTATCTCAGGTTTCTTTACTTCAGGTTTTTTAGGTTCTTCTTTTGGGTCTTTAACTTTTCCAAATTCCGGATCAATAATATGTGGCCTGGCAATCAGGTAATTGTCTTTCTCAGGCAAAAAAGTAAACGCTGAAAAAGCTATTGCAAAGAGGAACATGAATCCCAAAGCAAGCTTCAACCGGTGAGGGTACAATTTCCGGAGGCTATATGCCCCGTAGGCTTTGTTGCGGTTCTCAAAAATGATATCAAGGATATCAGTTTTTAAAATAAGGTTCTTGTTCATGATGGTTGGTTTTGAAAATGAAAAAATAAAATCAAAACCGGCGCCGTGTTCGTTAGTAAGATGTAAGAAGTCTGTCAATTCCATAAAAGAAACAAGTATTGAAGTAGCTGGTATTAAGTAACAAAAAAAAATGGATGTAAGATTTTTTATGAAGTCTGACTTTGAACCATGTACCTTGTACCTTTAAGCTTGTACCTTATCTTTGCTTTATGAAGATTTTAATGGTATGCCTCGGCAACATCTGCCGCAGTCCATTGGCCGAAGGAATTTTACAGGATAAAGCATTAAAGGCCGACTTGAACTGGCAGGTGGAAAGCGCAGGAACAAATGGATACCATACCGGTGAGCCGCCGCATCATTTAAGTATTAAAGTAGCCGCAGCAAATGGTATAAATATCAGTAACCAAAGAAGCAGGGTATTTACAGCAGCTGACCTTGACAATTATGACCTGATCTATGCCATGGCACCGGATGTGCTTGCAGAAATGAAGTGGATAGCCCGGAATGATCTTGATGATAAAAAAGTAAAACTGTTTTTAGAAGAATCTTTTCCGGGTGAGCAAAAAGAGGTGCCCGATCCCTGGTACGGGCCAGAGAAAGGTTACCATGAAGTGTTTACCATCATCAACAACAACTGCGACAGCATCATAAAAAAATATAAAAACCAGGAACAGGAAAGTACAAATGACAAATAAACCATCCATACCACAGGGCACCAGGGATTTTTCAGCAGAAGTTGTGCGTAAGCGGAATTATATCTTTAGTATTATTCGAAATGTTTTTGAACTGTATAGTTTTCTGCCGCTGGAAACGCCGGCGATGGAAAATCTTGATACATTGATGGGGAAGTATGGGGAGGAGGGTGATAAGCTTATTTTTAAAATATTGAACAACGGTATCAACAACGAAAAGAATATTGAAAAATCGAAAGCAGGTTTTGAAAAATTACTGGAAGGAAAAAGCAGCAGCGATATTACTGAACGTGCTTTAAAATATGATCTTACCATTCCCTTTGCCAGGTATGTGGCCATGAACCATACTAAACTTACTTTCCCTTTCCGCCGCTACCAGATACAACCGGTTTGGCGGGCCGACAGGCCGCAGAAAGGCCGCTACCGGGAGTTTACACAATGCGATGCAGATGTTGTAGGCAGCCTTTCCTTATTGAATGAAGTGGAACTGGCTAATATTTACCACGAGGTTTTTACTGAATTAGGAATTAAGGATTACGAATTAAAAATAAACAGTCGTAAAATATTGGTGGCACTCGCTGAACTCTGTGGCGGTGCAGATAAAATGGTTGACATTACTGTTGCCATTGATAAACTGGATAAGATCGGCCTTGAAAAAGTTAAAGAAGAATTGGTGCAACGTGGTTTAAACAACGATCAAATAAAAATTATTGAAAGCTACCTTGATATTTCAGGAAGCAATGATGAAAAACTTACTCAAATAAAATCATTGATCGGTAAAATTGAAACAGGTAACCAGGGAATTGAAGAAGTGGAGTTCTTATTCAATCATACTAAAAATACAAACCTGCAGATTGATCTTACTTTAGCAAGAGGATTGAATTATTACACCGGAATTATTTTTGAGGCCAAAGCTCCCGAAGAAGTAAAAATGGGCAGTATTGGCGGTGGGGGGCGCTATGATGATCTTACCGGTTTGTTTGGCGTACCCAATATTCCCGGCGTGGGTATCAGTTTTGGTGTAGACAGGATCTATGATGTATTAGAAGAAATGAATTTGTTTCCGGAAGATGTGCAAATAAGTACCAAAGCACTCTTCTTTAACATGGGTGAAACAGAAAGTCTTTATGCATTTAACATCATGCAGCAATTACGCAGCAAAAATATTGCCTGTGAGCTTTACCACGAAGCAACAAAGATCAACAAACAATTTACCTACGCTGAAAAGAAAAATATTCCTTTTGTGATCATAATTGGCAGTAAGGAGATAGAAGAAAAAAACTGTGCTGTTAAAAACTTAGCAACGGGCAACCAGGAAATAATTGACTTTGATAAGCTGGTTGAATATTTGAAACAATTGTAGTCTTCTTTTTAGATTTGCATTATTAATAAGCTGTCAGCCTGCCTGTCCCGATTTTTCGGGGAGCTTGTCGAAGGCGGGTTTTACAAAAATAGCACCGGCTTCGACAAGCTCAGCCTGACAGCAGACTAAAGTAAAATTTACAATCCCTCGTAAATAATTGCAGAACCCTGGCCAACGCCAACACACATGGTAGCCAGGCCGTATTTAGCTTTCCGTCTTTTCATTTCATGCAATAATGTGGTGGAGATGCGTACACCGCTACAACCTAAAGGATGGCCCAAAGCGATAGCACCCCCATTCACATTCACTTTTTCAAGGTCAAGACCAAGATCATGAATACAGGCAATGGATTGCGATGCGAAAGCTTCATTCAATTCAATGAGATCAAGATCGGCAACCTGCAGCCCAGCTCTTTCCAAAGCCTTGTTGGTAGCCGGTACCGGGCCAATACCCATTATTGCAGGATCTACACCGGCAACAGCCATACTTACGATCCTGGCCATCGGCTGCAAGCCGTATTTTTTTACTGCAGCTTCACTTGCCAGCAGCATAGCTGCAGCGCCATCATTAATACCGCTGCTGTTACCGGCTGTTACGGTACCATCTTTTGCAAAAGCCGGTTTTAATTGTGCAAGCTTATCCAGGCTTGATAACCTGGGGTGCTCATCTTTATCAAAATCAAAAACCTCTTTACCGATCTGTACCTGTATCGGCGTTATTTCATCAGGCCATTTATTGGCTGCAAATGCATTCTCATATTTTTGCTGACTTGAAAAAGCAAATTCATCCTGTGCATGTCTGCTGATGTTCCAGCGTTTGGCAACATTCTCCGCAGTTTCGCCCATGCTGTATGGGTAGTACATTTCGGCAAGCCTTTTATTTACAAAACGCCAGCCCAGGGTTGTATCTACCACTTGCGGGTCTCGGGCAAATGCGCTGGTCATTTTGGGCATTACAAAAGGCGCCCGGCTCATGTTTTCAACACCGCAGGCAATCATCAGGTCACCATCGCCGCAGGTAATAGCACGTGTTGCATCCATTATAGCTTGTAGGCCGCTTGCACATAAACGGTTCACTGTATTTCCTGCAACTGAAGGCGGCAATCCTGCCAGCAAGGCAGCCATACGGGCTACGTTGCGGTTATCTTCACCACTTTGGTTGGCAGCGCCCGCAATCACGTCTTCAATAGCTTCAACATCAATTGAGGGATTTCTTTTTACCAGTACACTGATAACATGGGCCAGGAGATCATCGGGCCTTACCCCACTTAATGAGCCTCCGTATTTACCAATGGCTGTCCTTAATGAATCAATTACGAAAACGTTTTGCATGCTGTTTTTTTTGGGTTCGGGCAGCTGAAACCTTAATCAGCTTCCTATAGCAAAGATATGGCTATGGTTTAGAAATTTCTATCAGCTTATCATCATTACCCCCATTGCTGGTACAGAGGTAAACTTTGCCGGCCGGCGAGATACAGATATCCCTGATACGGCCAAATTGATTTTTGAAGAAAGTCTGCTGTCTTATTACAGTAAGACCATTAGGGCTTAAAGTAAGAACTCTTAAACTTTCGTCTTTTAATGTACACATCAATAAGCTGTTTTGCCAGCCGGGAATTAAACTGCCGTTATAATAATCCATGCCACAAACCGCAATGGTACTGCTTCCGCTGCTCCAGATGGGTTCCTTTACATTATTGGCATTACAGAATGTAATTTCTGCCGATAGATTGCAGGGGCCATTAACCGATGGCCAGCCATAATTTCTGTTCTTATCAATGATGTTCACTTCATCTTCAATAGTAGGACCATGCTCACTGGCATACATAATTCCATTGGCAACTACCAGGCCCTGTTGGTTACGGTGCCCGAAGCTCCAGATGGGGCTGCCGGCAATGGGATTATCCGTAGGTATTGTTCCATCTAAATTAAACCGCAGCACTTTTCCCGATACAGATGTCAGGCTTGGGGCATTGGGTTGCACCGAAGCATCTCCCGTTGTCATAAATAATTTTGGAGAAG
This sequence comes from Chitinophagales bacterium, assembly GCA_038257425.1. Classification (GTDB taxonomy): domain Bacteria; phylum Bacteroidota; class Bacteroidia; order Chitinophagales; family Chitinophagaceae; genus Ferruginibacter. The sequence goes on along the minus strand of JBBSJI010000025.1, from coordinate 22,511 downwards.
CTTCATTGGATATCCAAAGCCTTGAGCCATTATGAATGCCTGATGCAGGGATATCAGCAAACAATGTAGTTAAGGTTTGAACATTGTTATTTTGAAATTTAATCTCTACCAGTTTCTCCCTGTAATTGCTGCCGCTATTATAATTATACACCACATAAAATAATCCATTGGTTAAAAAATTGGGATGCTGTACCATTCCCAGTAATCCACCTTCACCATTACTAACCACATCAACTATGGAATATGAGAAGACAACATTTCCTGTTTTCGGATCAATCTTGCTGATCTTTCCTCCCCTTTCTGTCATCCATATATGATCATCTTTACCCCATAAGATCTCCCAGGGAATATTTAAGCCCGATAAAACAGTTTTTATTGTATCATTATTGGTTGTATTGCCATTGGTTTGCACTTTAGAGCTGCACTGGCTGCATGACCATGAAAACATAAATAAAACTATGATCAGCAAATTAGATTTACGCATTGGATAATATTTATATGGAAGCTACAAATTTTCAGCCAAACCCCTTTTACCCATTTGATGAAGTGATATAAATACACAACATAAAGCTCCCGGCAGTACCTTTGCAGCATGTCAGCAGTAAAAAACATACGTACTTTAAGCCTCGTTGAATTAAAGGAATATTTTGAATCTATCGGCGATAAAAAATTCAGGGCCATACAAACCTATGAGTGGATATGGAAGAAAAATGCCCGCAATTTTGATGACATGAGCAATCTTTCCAAAGAGTTAAGAACAAAACTTGCGGAAGCATTCACTTTACCTGCCATTACAGTTGATACCAACCAGGTAAGCGGCGATGGGACGGTAAAATCAAGGTTTAAAACTTTTGACGGGCATTTTGTGGAAGGTGTTTTAATACCTACCGAAAAAAGGCAAACTGCCTGTGTATCTTCCCAGATAGGCTGTAGTTTAAGCTGTAAATTTTGTGCAACGGGTTATATGGACCGCAAGCGCAACCTCAATTTTGATGAGATATACGACCAGGTTGCTTTACTAAACCAGCAAAGTGAAAAAGTATATGGCAGCAAACTTACCAATATTGTTTTTATGGGTATGGGAGAGCCCCTGCTTAATTATAAGAATGTATTGCTGGCGATAGATAAGATCACTTCCAACGAAGGCATGGGCATGAGTCCAAAAAGGATCACTGTTTCTACCGCAGGTGTTGCCAAGCAAATAAGGCAATTGGGCGATGATAAGGTAAGGTTTAACCTGGCTCTGTCGCTGCATGCTGCAACTGATAAAAAGCGGGATGCCATTATGCCCATTAATGAAAGCAACAGCATTGAAGTTTTGATAGAGGCGCTTAATTACTTTTATGAGCAAACAAAAAACGATATTACTTTAGAATACATCCTGTTCAAAGATGTAAATGACTCTTTGCAAGATGCCGATGACCTGATAAAAATTTACCGGCAAATTCCAACACATCTTATCAATGTAATTGAATACAACCCTATTGACAATGCTTCTTTTACAAAACCAGACGAAGATACTACTCAGCAGTTTACCGATTACCTGGCCAAACACCGGGTGAACGTGCGCTTGCGAAGAAGCCGGGGAAAAGATATTGATGCAGCCTGCGGACAGTTGGCTAATAAAAAATAAAACTTAGCACAAAAGCTTAGGGCAGACATGAATTTACCAGGTCCGCCCTTCGTTTCCACAAGCCAATGTTTATAGGGATTTCTTTGTATGCTTGATATTAGCTGCCAAAATGCCATTTTGCTCTGTAGCCATTGCCATTGGCATCCAGAAACCTTGCCCAGCAACCTACAGATCTGCAACGCCCACCAAACCATCTTCCGCCCCAACCCATTTTCGCTGCGTGTGTATTTCTTACTTCATTATACCCCTGTCCATTGGGTTTTCCCTGGGGATACGCAATGATGCTATTTTTTACAGCACACGATTCTATATAATACCATTTAAGTGTTTCACCTACTTCATTTTGCAACCAGGCTGTTCCGGAATATTTACAATACCCTCTACTATCCGGCCAATCTGTAGTTCCAGCTACTGGATTGCCCTTAAGCCTTAATTGAACAGCTGTTTGTTCTAATGATAAAACTTCCTTATCAATGAAATTTTCTATTAATACAAATTCTGTGAGTACGAAATCTCTTTCTTCAGATGAAGTTTCAGGTTCATCTATAAATACAGCGAATTCGAGTTCTTTCATTCTTTCTTCTAATTGTTTGATGATCTCTTCCATATTTATTTTTTTTATTTCCTACTCGTTTGGCTTTTCGGTAACGCCTCGTTTATTTATGTGGTTTCTGATCTCCACTTTATTGCTTTTTAAGACTAACTTTAATTTTTTAATTCACCCGCCATCTTTCACATAAATAAGTGAGTGATTCATTATTTGTAGTTCCATTGTTTCTGAATACATAGGCATAATTACCCGCCGGCAGTTTTACTTCATGAGAACCCGGATCTGCAGAACTTGTGCTGTGATAATCTACATAATACTGGAATGGCTGGCCATTAATGAATTTATTAAGTTCAGATTCGGCCACTATCCAAAACTCAATATTGCCACTGTTGCAGCCATCAGTAAAATAACGGAAGCCCTGCTGTATGGTAAAAGGCTGCCATAATTTGCCTCCATTTTTATTGATGACCCTGGCGGCCTGGAAATAATTGTCAACAAAACTTGCCCTGTCTGATGCCGGCAGGGTAATATCCTTATCCAGTTCTATCCTTGCACTGTTTACACTGTTAACCTGGTTACGAACGCCTGCATAATAAGTACCCGGCTGCAGGGTTACATAGGCAGTGCCATATTGATTATCCATTACCACATAAGCTGAGAAAGCCAGGTTGTTCTTAAAATTATTAACCTGCGATGCATTAAAAACAGCAAAATCGCAGGAAAAAGTACTGGCCCCCCTTAAAACAAACCGGGTAGTTGTTGACACAGTGAACTCCTGGTACCAGTATCCTCCCAGGTTTGAAAATGTGCGGTACTCATCAATAAAATAAGTATCAGGATTGGTTACAGTTGGTGGCGTAGTTCCCCCGCCTCCACCTCCTCCGCCACCACCATTACCGCCACTGCCGCCGCTACCCCCATTGTTGGGAACAAGGTCTTCGGTAGGCTTTTCGCAGGAGAAATTTATAGCCATTAATGTTGAAAGTAAAAACACAAGTATTAGGTTGATTGTCTTTTTCATGATTTAGGTTTTAGTTTTTTGTTTTTTGTTCAATACAAAATTGCAGATAGCTTCCGGCTAATAACAGCGTGAAAAGACGGTTATCTGTTGCAGAAAAACACCTTTTACAAAAAGATCGCCCCGCAAAAATTTGCAGGATGATGGGTGAAACAAAACTAAACGTATGAGAATACTATTTTACAAAAGTGTAAACAGCTGAAGTTCTGTTCGAGGCAGATAAAGTACCGGTATAAGTAGCTACAACAGTACTGTTCTGCATCACCCTTAGGGTATAAGTTGAAGTGGCACTACTGTTGCCGCAATCACCATAATAATAAACCCAAGCCTTGTAAGTGCCTGTGGGTGCTGTGCCATTTGTCCAGAAAATATTTTCGTTACCGGTAGTGCCGCAGCTGCCGCAGATACAATCCACATCAAGACTTCCACTTTGCGCAGAAGGATTGGCAAAATAGATCTCAGAGTTGTTTGGAGTACGTACATGCAAGTCAAGGTCTACATTGTTACCATTTGTAAACTGAAGGTTAAACCTGGGATTACCCGGATTGCCGGCAAGCGTACCACCGCCTGCTGTACCGGGATCATCAATAATGTCTTCCACTGCCTTTTTACAATGTGTTGTAAGCAAGGTAATTGATAAAAGCAGGGCTGCTGTAAAAAGGGTTTTTAGTTTAATAATTTGCTTTCTTAATTTGTTTATGGCTTAGTTGATTTCTGTTACGTTATGATAACAGTACAAATATCATCAGCAGCTTATCGGGAATGGTTAGCCTAATCACCCATAATCTTATGAGGGAATCACCCTTTCTTTAACATTTCCTTATTTAAACCTAAAACCTCATTGCCCGTCTATACTTAAACAAAAAAAATATAACACATGAAAAAATTATTTATTCCGCTTATCGCCATATTTGCTTTAACTGTTACAGCAAATGCACAGCATAAAATGGGCAAAAGAGGTGGTCATCGCCAACATGAAAAAGGGATGATGGCAAAACAATTGAATTTTACTGACGCCCAGAAAAATTCAGCGAAAATAATCAATGAGGATTTTCGCAAAAAAATGAAAGAACTGAATGCACAGGAAAGCATTACAGTTAAAGAAATGCGTGAAAGGAAGAAAGCCCTTATGCAGGACAAGAAAGCTAAAATGGATGGCCTGTTAACAGCTGACCAAAAGACCAAGCTGGTACAGTTGAAAGCCGACAGAAAAGTTAAAAGGGAAGCAATTGCTCTAAAGCGCATGGAAAACATGAAAACAACCCTGAACTTATCAGATGACCAGGTTGCTAAATTGAAGGCACAAAGAGCGGCCATGAAGACAAAAGCAGAAAGCATAAAGAATAATCAATCGCTGAGCATGGAACAAAAGAAAACACAGATGATGGCTTTAAAAACAGAAACAAAAGAACAAAGCAATAAGATCTTCACTGCAGAGCAATTGAAGAAGAAAGAAGAGATGAAGAAAAATCATAGCGGCAGAGCAAGAACAAAGAGATAATTTAAACACCCTAACCACAATAAGGCTGTTCCCCCAAGGGAATGGCTTTTTTGTTTTATAGCATCCCGGCTGAGCAGCAAGCCTAAAATGATTATCTTTGCCCTTCACTACTGTTGTAATAACAGCAAAACACTTCAACAATGAGCCAGACGCCATTCCAGAAATTTCAGAAAAAAAAGAAAAACAGCGTAGTTAAGGAAGAGTTCCGCCAGGAAAAGAAAAAGTACCGTAAAGAACGAAATGCTTTTTTTGATAAAAAGAAAGAGGATGAATACCAGGCAAGGCAGGCTAAGAAAAAAGGCATGGCAACAGTTGCTGCTGATAATGCAAAAGGGCAATCTCCTGTGGCAATTGATAAAGATAAACCAAGAGGAGCCGCCAAAACACCACATCAAAAATCACCAAAAGCAGTAGCTGCCAACGATAATGCACCAACCGGTATAATGCCGCTTAATAAATTCATGGCGCATTGCGGGGTGTGCTCCAGAAGAGATGCGGTGGAATTGATCGCTGCAGGTAAGGTAAAAGTGAATGGCGAAGTTGCCACCGAGCCGGGTTACAAAATAGAAGATAAGGACGAAGTAATTTACAATGGCAAAAAATTATTTGTAACCAAAAACCTGGTGTACATCTTACTGAATAAGCCTAAAGATTATATTACTACCACCGAAGATCCGCAAGGAAGAAAAACGGTGTTGCAATTAATTAAACAGGCTACCACAGAAAGGGTTTACCCTATTGGCAGGCTTGACAGGAATACATCGGGTGTATTATTATTGACCAATGATGGTGATCTAACACAAAAACTTTCTCATCCAAGCTACGAGATAAAAAAGATCTACGAAGTAAAATTAGATAAGCCACTTACAAAAGGCGACTTTGATAAGATCGTAAAAGGCTTAAAATTAGAAGACGGAGAAATTCAGATAGACAGCCTGGCCTATGCCGACAGTAAAGACAAATCCATTATTGGTATTGAGCTGCACAGTGGCCGAAACCGCATTGTACGCCGCATATTTGAACACCTGGGTTATGATGTGAAAGGCCTTGACCGGGTAATGTATGCCAATCTTACCAAAAAAAATGTAGAACGCAGCAAGTGGCGTTACCTAAGCGAAAAAGAAATACGCCTGCTGAAATATATGAATACTTCTAAAAGTAAATAAGTTTGAAAAAATACCATCCTGATATCATTTTCGAAAATGATTCTTTCGTTGCCGTAAATAAACCTGCTGGATTATTATCCATACCCGACAGGGAACAAACCCAAACATCGCTTAAAGATTTGTTGCTCGAAAAATATGGAAACATATTTACCGTACATCGTTTGGATAAAGACACCAGCGGTATCATCATTTTTGCAAAAACCGAAGCTGCACATAAATATTTCTCCCAGCTTTTTGAAGAAAGAAAAATTGAAAAATATTATATGGGTCTTGTGCATGGTATTCCTTCTACAAAAAAAGCTACCATTGATGCACCCATTGCAGAGCACGGTGTTCAAAAGGGTTTTTATATAGTACACCAAAGAGGAAAACTTTCGGTAACAGATTATGAAGTGGTAGAGGAAAACCGGCTTTTCTCTTTGGTACAATTTCAACTACATACCGGCCGTACCCACCAGATACGTGTGCATTGCAAAAACATTGGCCACCCGCTTGCCTGCGATGAATTGTATGGTGATGGTAAACCTGTGCTGCTTTCTTCCATCAAAAAAAAATACAAGCTGAGTAAGCATGACGAAGAAGAAAGGCCGATGCTTAACAGGCTGGCTTTACATTCTTATCGTTTAAAATTTACAGATGCTGATGGTAAAATAATTGACCTGCAGGCAGAATTGCCGAAAGATATCAGGGCTTTGTTGATGCAGTTGCAGAAAAACAAGTAGGTGTCAGGCCACTATAAACACTCTTAAATCAATTGTTTGTTTTTGTTTTGCTGTTTTCTTTAATTTTAAAACAGATAATAGTGGCCAGACACCTGAAAACTTAATCAATATTTGGTTGCGGTGTATAGCGCAGATACGGTTTTATAATTTCAAGTCCCTTCGGGAATTTTTTGATGGCATCTTCTGTACTTATTGCAGGCACTACTATCACTTTTTCGCCCGCCACCCAGTTAACCGGTGTAGCCACGCTGTAATTGGCAGTGAGCTGTAAAGAATCTACCACCCTTAATACTTCTACAAAATTTCTGCCTGTAGATGCAGGGTAGGTGATGATGAGTTTAACCGCTTTATCGGGGCCAATAACCACCAGGGAACGAACGGTTGCCGTTGCAGATGCATTGGGATGGATAAAATCAAACAGTTCAGAAACCTTCCTGTCCTCATCAGATACAATCGGAAAATCAACATTGCAGTTTTGTGTTTCATTAATATCGTTGATCCAGCCCAGGTGCTTATCTACCGGATCAACACTTAGTGCCAGTACTTTTACATTGCGTTTTGCAAATTCATCTTTTAAAGCTGCTGTACGTCCCAGCTCTGTTGTACAAACAGGTGTATAATCAGCAGGGTGTGAGAAAAGGATACCCCAGGAATCGCCCAGGTATTCATAAAAATCAATTTCGCCAATAGATGTATTTGCTTTGAAGTTGGGAGCAATATCCCCTAATCGTAAACTCATAATAAGAAATTTTAGTACACTAATTTAAACGAATTACACTAATTATACTAATAGATTTTTCTTTTGAATAATTTGTGTAATTCGCCCTAATTCGTGGCTATTTTTTAGAAGACGAAGCCCTTTTCAATAAATTTTTGCCAAAGCGGTTCTTAACATTATCTATGGCTTTATAGAGGTCAGTTTTTCTTTCCACATCATCAAACAGGTTGGTTTGAATGGCATCATTGGTAAGTTCACTTAACCGAACGCCAAGCAACCTAACCGGTTCTCCTTTACGGTATAACTTATCAAATAATTCTTTTACAACCGGTATGATCTCATCATCGGCACAGGTATAGGGCATGGTGGTCTGGCGTGATGTTGTTTCAAAATCGTGGTACCTTACCTTAACTGCTACACAACCTGCCACTTTACCATCCTGTCTCAACTCAAAGGCAATTTTTTCTGTAAGTCTTACCAGTTCAGCTTTCAAATAAATCAGGTCAGTTTTATTCTCATCAAATGTATGTTCAGATGAAACTGATTTTGCTTCATGATAGCTGGATACTTCTCCGTGGTGGATACCCTGGCTTTTGTACCAGAGATCTATCCCCCATTTGCCCAATCTTTCTTCCAGTTCTTCGGGTGTTTTTTCGCTGATATCTTTAATGGTGAGGATACCCATAGCTTTCAGCACTTCATAAGTATGATCGCCAACACCCGGTATTTTACTAACCGGCAGCGGCGCTAAAAATTCTTTCTCTTTGCCAAAAGGTATTTGCAAATAGCCATTGGGCTTGGCTGCATTGGTTGCCATCTTTGCCATCATTTTGTTGGAAGCCAAGCCAAATGAAATAGGTAACCCCGTCTCATCCATGATCTGTTTACGCAGGTCGATCGTCCATTCAAGCGGCTTGAAGAATTTCTGCATACCGGTAAGGTCAATATAAAATTCATCAACAGATGCTTTTTCAAAAAGTGGTGCTTTTGAGGCGATGATTTGTGTTACCCAGCGGCTGTATTTACTGTACTCTTCCCGGCTTCCATTGGCAACAATCAAATGTGGGCAGAGCTGGAAAGCTTTTTTGGATGGCATTCCTGAATGAATACCAAATTTCCGGGCTTCATAGCTACAGGCTGCTACAACACCTCTTTCTTTGCCACCCACTATCACAGGCTTCCCTTTCAATGAAGGATCATTTAATATTTCAACTGAAACAAAGAATGAATCAAGGTCAAAATGCGCTATGATGCGTTGGGGGGTTTGCATTTTTCTGAAATCAAAAATCAAAAGTCAAAAGTCAAAAATATGACCTTAAAATTATAGAGTTTTACTTTTGATTTTTGACTTTTTACTTTTTACTTTTATCTATAAATCTCCAGCAACCCATCCGGCAGACTAACATACACTTTCCTGTTCTTTGCATCTACTTTTTCAAGGCTGTCCTCATGAATTGGTATCAGTGCTTCTTTGCCATTTAAAAGAATAGCACAAAGCACCTGGTGTGGTTGTTCAATTACTTCCAGTATCTCACCCAGGTCTTCTCCTTCATTAATGATATTAAAACCCAGCAATGCAATAGGCGATGATTTGGCAGCAAATTTTTTAAAGTCTTCTTCCAGAAGCCAGACTTCTTTTGGAGTTAGTTTACGGGCAGTTTCTACAATATCAATCCCTTCCAGTTTTATCACGGTTTCATTATCGCTCCTGATCTTTGCAGATTCAATAAAATATGGAATAAAACTGTCTTTTTTTTCTTCCAGAAAAATTGCCTCCAGGCCTTTGAAAGTATTTTTCTTTCCAAGGTTATGCTGCAAAACCAGTTCACCTTTTAAACCGGTGCTGGCGGCAAGTTTACCTATTTTAAAATAATGGCTCATAATGTTGCATAAAGGTATGCCGTACAAGTGAGTGACACAACGATGGTGCCATGAAAAACTAAAGATTGTTACAAATAGATTTCTCACTTCGTTCGAAATGACAAACAAAAAAAGTCCCGATAAAATATCAGGACTTTAAAGAATTAACGAACAGAGGTACTTATTCTTCTGTTTTTGTTTCTTCAGATGCTGGTGTGTCAACTGACTCTACTGTATCAGCAACAGGTGCTTCAACAGTCTCTGCAGTTGGCGCTGCTTTGGCTTCCACCTTTTTTACTACAGGTTGGTCACGCCTGTCGTTACGGGCCTTTCTATGGGCTCCCTGGCGACGGGTAACATTTGAATCATGTTCAGATGTCCAGGCAGTGAATTTCTCCATTGCACCTGCCTCATCAAATAAGCCAAGGCCTACTCCACGAAGTAAATGCTTCAGGTATAATACACCTTTAAAAGAAAGGATACGGCGTACAGTATCGGTGGGTTGAGCACCTTTTTGCAGCCAGTCCAATGCTTTCTGACGGTCAACCTGAATAGTTGCAGGAACCGTTAAAGGATTGTACGTACCTAATTTTTGAATGAATTTTCCGTCACGTGGCGCCCTGCCATCTGCAACAACGATGAAGTAAAAAGGTCGCTTCTTTGAGCCATGCCTTTGCAGTCTCATTTTTACAGCCATAAATAGAAATTTTTGGTTGTTATTAAATAGGGTTTCTCCTTAAAAAAGGATGACAAAGATAGTCAGCTACAATAGAAATGCCAAATAATTGAGTTGTTCTGTTGAAAACAGGTTGATTTTCTATCATTTGTACCTTGTAAAGCAAGCCAGCTATGGTTTGCACTCAAATCTTATTTAATAATTTCTTCCAGTTTTTGCCGTATTTTCCTGAGCATTTTCACATTGGCCGGTTTTTTTACCAGAGTTTCGTAAGCGGAAATCAGGATACCAAAATGCTCGATCTCTGTTATTTTTTTATTTTGAGAACCTGCCATATTCCAAACTTTTGTTTTGAGGTACATGGGTATTTCAAAGCTTTCGCCGGCTGCACGTTTTTGATTAGCCGCTTCCGGGAAAATATCATGTATGATCTCTGATCCTCCCACCCAGGTTGTATCGTCATCAAAAACAAATTCGAGAATATCTGTTTTATCAAAACTCAATTCATGCACAGGTGCAAGTGCACGGGATGTGCTGAACTGGTATGAAGTTTTTAATTCGAGTTTACTTTCTTTAGCGGATTGAATTTCCTGCGGGGTGAAATTGTCTTTCTTAAACCCCCGCACAATATTTTTTTTCATAATAAAAAATTTAAAGGCTCTCAAATAAATGAATGCCTTATTGTTAAATGATCTGTGAGCGGACCAATAAGACCGGGATTTTTTATGCTGAACTGATGGTTTTAGATAATACCAAGATAACAAGAGGAACTGCTTTCTTTGAGAAAAGTCAGTCAATTGTATAACTCTAATTTAATTTAATAAATTGAAAGCAGGAAGTGTTACGGAAAAATTATTATCCAGGTTACATTAACTGGTTTTGGATTACTTAATTCTGCGTGATGGTGTAAATTTTAAGCCTATCAATATTTCGGTGGAATATAATTTCACTTCCCCTTCCCCAACACCTGCAATGGGTATGGCAATGCCTGGTGCTGCAAAAAGAGAGAACTGTTTGGCAATCTTCTTTTCAATTCCACCGGAAATTCTCAGCACGGAAAACAGGTTTTTATTACCGCTATAGTTTACATTGGCCTGGTGTGCTGTTCCATAGCTATAATAATAAAAAGAATAGTTTTCTTTCTTCATAATGTAGGATGATAAACCTGCACTTGCGAAAATGTTTAGTTTTTTACCGGGAGTAAAATTATAATTTACCTGCAGGGGAATTTCATAAATCTTGCAATTGGCATCTATTTCCTCAATATTTACAATATTCCAGTAAGTGCCCGGCTTGGTTTTGTAGCTGCTACCATCTGCTTTGTATTTTTTGTTGCTCATAAAAAAACCGGCCTGCACGCTTAAATTCTTATTGAGGTTATACCCTGCAGCGAGCCCTACCCTGCCGGTTATCTTATCAGCCGAAAATAATTTCGTTCCACTAGTCTCGGCACCGCCAGCTACAATAATATAGACCCGGCTTATTTTTCGTTCGTCTTTTGTATTGGCTACCGACTTTTGTATAACACTGTCTATGATCTTTTCAATTTCTTTGTCCGCTTTTATATCCGTTTCAATCTTTACAACAATAACCTCATCCTCTTTAAGCATTGAAGAATTATTATCAGCAACGGCAGGTATTCCCTGCTCAGTAGCAGGCAAATCATCTTCTCCTTCTGGTGAAGCTGCTGTGATTGAAGCTTTTATTTTACCCTTTGTATTATCAGTCAATTTATTTTTTGGCGAAAGTATTTCATCTTTATATACAGCATTGCTGTTATTGAATGTAATGGGGCTGACTGATTTTTTAGTCCCGGGCATGTTTACAACGTTATCACCAGTTTTATTTTCTTTGTCATTTACATCACTTAGGAATGCTGATTTACCAGAGTCTTTGATTTCCGGATCTGTATTACTATTTACCTGCTCATTCTGCTGCTGATTTTTTTGCTCAACGCTAACAACCTGTTCTGCTTTACTACCCTTATCAGACATGTTGCCTTCATTACTTTTTTCATTATACACAAAATAACTTATTCCTCCTGCCGCAATCAATAAGGGTACAAGAAACCAGAGCCAGAAAGCAAATGGCCGTTTCCTGTTTCCATCTTTATCAAGTAGCCTCTCCATTTTTATCCATGACTCCTCATTAAAAGCCGGTTCATTGGCTTCCAGGGTGTTTTTTATAACCAGCTCAATATCGTTAAATGACTTTTTGCTCATAATATTTTATATCTGTTTCCAGTAACATCTTTTTTATGTTCACCCGGGCTTTTGATAAATTAGATTTAGAAGCTCCCACAGTGATCTTCAGTTGCTGAGCTATTTCTTCATGTTTATATCCATCAATTACAAACAGGTTGAATACAGTCCGGTAAACGGGAGTTAATCGTTGTACAACGGCAAGTATTTCCTGGTATGTCATCCGCTCTATTGAAGTTTCGGTTTCGTCAGTAATGTTAAAATGATTATCAAAGATCTCCACTACAAGAAAACGCTTATTGTTCTTTCTTAAATGGTCAATAGCCGTATTGATCATGATACGCTTTACCCAGCCTTTGAACGAGGCTTCTATGTTGGAGAATTGAGGATTAAAAGAATGCAGGGCCTTAAAAACCTTTAAAAAACCATCGTTTAAAATTTCTTCAGCATCTACGTCGCTGGAGCAATAACGCATACAGATGCCCAATGAGTAGCCATAGTATTGTTGATATAACAATTTCTGACTATCCCTTTTTGCTTTTACACAACCCTGGATAATATTCACCAGATCTGGCCTGTTTGACAAATTCTACTTTTTTAAACGGTGCTTTATGATTTGGTTAAAATTTAAACGTGTATTTTATTATGTTAGTTGCCTCGGTCGGCAGTTTTCTCTTAAAGTTAAAAAAAATAACCCCAAACTAAAAGCCTGGGGTTATAAATATTAAATATAACTGGTATTATTTTCTTCCAAGATTAGGCATCATGCCCTTGGGCATCTTATTCATCATCTTCATCATGCCTTTCATTTGTTCAAATTGTTTTAAAAAGGCATTTAGCTCGGCAATATCCTTGCCTGCACCTTTTGCAATCCTGAGTTTACGGTTGGCATTAATAACATCAGGATTACGACGCTCCTGCATAGTCATGGAATTGATCATAGCTTCAATTCCTTTAAAAGAATCATCATTTACATCAACATCCTTTATCTGCTTTCCTACACCAGGTATCATGCCCATCAGGTCTTTAATGTTACCCATCTTTTTTATCTGCTGAAGCTGAGTTTTAAAATCTTCAAAATCAAATTGATTCTTACGAATCTTTTTTTCCAGGCGGGCTGCTTCTTTTTCATCATACTGTTCCTGTGCTTTTTCAACAAGGGTTACAATATCACCCATTCCCAAAATACGCTGCGCCATCCTATCTGGATAAAAAACATCGAGCGTATCCATCTTTTCGCCACTGCTGGCAAATTTAATAGGTTTGTTAACCGTGTATTTAATAGATAAGGCCGCACCACCTCTTGTATCACCATCGAGCTTAGTAAGTACTACGCCACTAAAATCCAAACGCTCATTAAATGCGGCGGCTGTATTTACAGCATCCTGCCCTGTCATACTATCAACCACAAATAAAATTTCCTGTGGGTTGATGGCAGATTTTATATTGGCAACCTCAGTCATCATCACTTCATCAACAGCCAAACGGCCGGCAGTATCTATGATGATCACATTCTTATTTTTTGCTTTGGCCTCTTTTATTGCATTCTGAACAATGGAAACAGCATCTTTATTTTCTCTTTCGCTATAAACTGCCACATCTATCTGTCCACCCAAAACCTCCAGCTGGTCAATCGCCGCAGGCCTGTAAATATCTGCCGCAACCAACAAAGGAGATTTGCCCTTTTTTGTTTTTAGATAATTAGCCAGTTTACCACTGAAGGTTGTTTTACCACTTCCCTGTAAGCCGGCAACAAGAATAATGGCAGGGTTACCGCTGATGTTAAATTCACTTTCGGTACCACCCATTAATTCGGTCAGCTCATCCTGTACAATTTTAACCATTGCCTGGCCGGGACTTACAGCATTTAAAACCTTTTCACCCAGGGCCCTTTCTTTTATATTATCGGTGAATTCTTTGGCGATCTTATAATTCACATCGGCATCCACCAGCGCACGACGTATGTCTTTTACAGTATTGGCTATATTGAGCTCATTTATTCTTGCCTGTCCTTTTATATTCTTAAAGGCTGATTCTAATTTTTCTGATAATGAATTGAACATGAAACGCTGATTGATTTGATTAATTTGATTTCGCTGATTGATGACTTGTCATCGTGAGTTTGCAAAACGCCTGTATTGCAAACTTATATTTCCAAAATTTATTAAGAGGCCGACTTCAATTTTAAATACTTTTAAGTAGTTAATGATTTGATTGTAAAATATTGGTTCAACCTCTGTTACGGCCTTCAATTCTACAATCACAGTATTATTTACTAGTAAATCCAATCGTCTCGATCCAACTTTTATTCCTTCATAATAAATATCTCTTTCAACTTCTGCTTCGCAGGATAAACCCGCATTTTTTAACTCAATAATTAAACACCGCATATAAATAACCTCAGGAAACCCGGGACCGATAATCCGATGAACTTTCATTGCACAACCATTTATCTTACCGGTTAGTTCTGAATGTTTGTAATCTTCCATGATATCCTGAAATTTTGAAATTTTGCAAAGCAAAATTAATCAGCGAAATCAAATTTTATCAATTTAATCTGCGTTTTTTAAATTGAGAAAGCAGTGTCTATTATCTGCGCCTGCTCTTTTGCATGCACCTTACTGTAGCCCGTGGCCGTTGCTGCACTTGCCTGGCGGCTGATGATATAAAAATTAATATTCTTTAAATTCATTCTTAAAAAAGTTGCTGCTCCCATATTCAATGGTTCTTCCTGTACCCAATACCAGATGGCTTTGCTGTATTTTTTATACAGTTCATCCAATTGTTTTTGAGGTATGGGATGAATTTGCTCTAACCTTATAATAGCAACATCAGCCCTGTTCTCTTTTTGTTGACGCTCAGCAAGGTCAAAATAAATTTTCCCGCTGCAACACAAAACTTTTTTTACTGCAGCGGCATCAGTAATGCTTCCATCATCCAATATTTCTTTAAAACCTCCGCTTGTAAATTCATCTTTTGTACTATAGCTACCAGCATGTCTCAAGTTTGCCTTTGGCGAAAACACTACCAATGGCTTTCGGAAAGGCCATGTTACTTGCCTCCTTAGCAGGTGGAAAAAGTTTGCAGCTGTTGTTACGTTGGCTACTATAAAATTCAACTCAGCACACATTTGTAAAAAGCGCTCCATACGGGCACTGCTGTGTTCAGGCCCTTGTCCTTCATATCCATGCGGCAACAATAGTACCACACCATTCATACGCTGCCATTTGGTTTCGGCAGCAGCAATGAACTGGTCAATAATTGTTTGAGCACCATTACAAAAATCACCAAACTGGGCCTCCCAAACTACCAATGCATTGGGGTTAGCCATAGCATAGCCATATTCAAATCCAAGTACTGCATATTCACTCAACAATGAATTGTAAATGCGGAACGGCGATTGTGTTTCGGTAAAATGATTGAGCCTGTTGTATTCTTCATTGGTAGTTTCATGGTACAGGGTAGAATGCCTGTGGCTGAAAGTGCCACGCTTTACATCCTGTCCGCTCATACGCACATCTTTTCCTTCTACCAATAAACTTCCGTATGCCATTAACTCGGCAGTTGCCCAGTCAACTTTATTTTCATCGCTGAATAATTTCAACTTGTCGTTTATCAGTTTTTCAACCTTACGCAATGGCTTAAAGTCGTCGGGCCATTTCATAAGTCCGTCAAACAATAATTTAAAGGTATCAGTCCCAATAGCTGTTACCGGCGATGCTTCAAAATCCTGGGCTGTTGCCCTACGCAGGCTTTTCCAGACCAGTTCAGGCGGCTGGTAGCTATATGGTAATGGATTCTGTTTTACCTCATCAAGTCGTTCCTGCAGGTCGGCCAGGAATTTTTGTTCCATTTCTTTAGCAAGGGCCTGTGCATCGGGTTCACCATTCTGAATTAAGTATTGTGTATATACTTCCCTTGGGTTAAGGTGCTTATCAATGAGGGCATACAATTGTGGCTGTGTAAACTTAGGCTCATCGCCCTCGTTATGACCGTGTTTACGGTAGCAAACCATATCAATAAAAATATCGCTGTTAAATTCCTGGCGGTAAAGAGTTGCAATTTCACAGGCTTTTACAACCGCCTCTGCATCATCACCATTAATATGAAAAACCGGTGCATGCACCATAGCTGCAATGGATGTGCAATAGTCTGAACTACGGGCATCATCAAAATCGGTAGTAAAGCCGATTTGATTATTAATAACAAAATGAATGGTGCCACCGGTGTAATAACCTTCCAATCCGCTCATTTGCAAAACCTCGTAAACAATTCCCTGGCCTGCAACAGATGCATCGCCATGAATAAGTATGGGTAGTATTTTATCAAAATCGCTGTTATAAAGAATGTCTGCTTTGCTTCTTGCAAAACCAATAACCAATGGATCCACCGCCTCCAGGTGTGATGGATTGGGGCTTAATTTTAAATGCACTTTCTTACCATCAACAGTTTCCACATCACTGCCAAAACCCAGGTGATATTTTACATCGCCGCTGCCCATAGTGGTATCAGGGATACTTGACCCTTCAAACTCACTGAATATCTGCTCATAAGTCTTACCCATGATATTTGCCAGCACATTCAATCTTCCCCGGTGAGCCATTCCTATAACCACTTCTTCCACTCCATTATTTGCCGAGGTATTAATAATTGCATCCAGCGCTGCTATTGCAGTTTCGCCGCCTTCCAATGAGAATCTTTTTTGCCCGATATATTTTGTATGCAAAAACTTTTCAAACATCACACCTTCGTTCAATTTCTGCAGAATTCTTTTTTTCTGATTCAGCGGTACGGGTTCAAGTAAAGTTTTTTCAACTGCATTAAAAAGCCATTCCTGTTTGGTTCTGTCGGTTATATAAGCAATCTGCACACCAACATGCCCCGTGTAACACTTTTGCAGGTACGCCAAAATATTTTGCAACATTGCACCGTCCTGACCAATGAGTTTCCCTGCTTGAAAAGGCGTTTGCAAATCTGCTTCACTCAACCCAAAATCTGCAAGTTCAAGATTTGCCTCACGGTCTTTTCTTTCCCGTATAGGATTTGTTTTTGCAATCAAATGCCCTTTTCGTCTGTATGCCAGAATCAGTTTGTACACGGCAAATTCCTTATCCAGTTCGGTACCGAGCGGAGTCGAGGTATGATCTGCTTTTCCATTGAGCGAAGTCGAAATGGAATTGCTTGAAACAGCAAAATCGAAACCTTCAAAAAACTTGCGTATATCTACATTCACGCTGTTGGGGTCTTTTACAAAATCATTGTACAATCCTTCGATATAACCCGGATGCGAATTGGTGATGTATTGAAAATCCTTCATAATAAACTAGAAATTATTTTGTCCCCAGCCATATTACCACTATTCAACTTCATTGGCGTCGCACACTTGTACCACATCAAAAGCTGAAAAATATACTGGAAACCAGGTCTGACATTGGCTGCAAATATCGGTTAATTAAGCATTATTTGTTGAGGATTGTGAAAGCAATTTTTTGCACAACATGGCAATGATACCACTTAATAAAACGTAGCCCGAAAAATAATAAAAGCCGGGCTGTAAAACAGCCCTGGTACTTTCCATGGCATTAGCACCTAAAAAGGCAACAAAAATGCTTATGGCAAATACATCGGCCATGGCCCATTTACTTATGACACTTACAAAACGCTGCCAATATATAGCCGGGTTTTTAGCCAACAATAAATAGAATATAACAGCTGATTTCATCAGGGGGACTATGATACCAAATAAAAAGATCAGGGTGAAAGGCCAGTAATTTCTATCAGTCCAAAGCTTTTCAAGCATCCCTACAACGCTTCTTTTTTCGCTGAACAGGTTAAAATCAACCACATAATGCACCGTAACATCAATATGTAAAACATGTATAAACCATCCAAATCCCAGTAGGACTAAAGAAAATATATGTAATACCAGTATTAAATACCTATTCATAGATTAATTTTATCCGAAATAAAGCAGAAATAATGATTTTTAAAAATTATCTGCTTTTGTTAATCATTTTAAAAGCAATCCCCCTATCTTTGCAGCCCAAAAAATAGATTTTCATGGCAAATCATGCAGCGACCAAAAAAGATGTAAGACAGAGTGCAAAACGCAACGAACGTAACCGTTATTATGGCAAAACAACCCGTAACGCAATCCGTGATTTAAAAGCAAGCGAAAAAACCGCTGCAACAGAAGCTTTTCCAAAAGTTGCTTCTATGATTGATAAATTGGCAAAGCGTGGTACTATCCATAAGAACAAAGCTGCCAATTTAAAAAGCAAACTGGCAAAGCGTGTGAATGTACAGGCGAAATAATAACCTTAATACACATAGTTCAGGAACCCGTCAATATAAACTTGACGGGTTTTTTATTGGTTATCATGCTGCGCTGATGTATACATCTTTAAATTGTATAAATGGCGGTTCATTCTTTCAAAATTATTGTAGCTTGACAAAAAATTTGCCTGCATGAGAAAACTCATCTTTGTTTCAATACTTCTTTCTGTTTTTTATTACGCAACTGCACAGCATTCCCGATTTGAAAAAACAAACGGCCTGGAAAGTGCCACTTATTTTGAAGCCATTGACTGGTACAAAAATTTAGATAAGATATCAACCAGGATTTTGGTAAAAGAAATGGGCATGACGGATGCAGGCTACCCCCTGCACCTGGTAATGGTTAGCAACAACGGTAAATTTGACCCCTTTCAATGGCATAAGCAAAATAAAGCGGTGATCCTTATCAATAATGGCATCCACCCCGGCGAGCCCGATGGCATCGATGCCAGCATGATGCTGGTGAGGGATATTGTAAGACATATAGTTGAACTGCCTGATAATGTGGCTTTGGCTATTATTCCAGTTTATAATATTGGCGGATGTTTAAACCGTAATTCTTTTTCGAGAGCGAACCAAAATGGGCCGCTGGAATATGGTTTTAGAGGTAATTCACAAAATCTTGACCTGAACCGGGACTTTACAAAAAACGATAGTAAGGAAGCTAAATCTTTTGCTCAAATTTTTCATTTACTTGACCCGGATATTTTAATTGACAACCATGTTAGTGATGGTGCCGATTATCAGCATACGATGACATTGCTTACTACACAATATGATAAACTGGGAGCCGGTTTGGGTGGATGGCTAAAAGATAATTTTGAGCCGCAATTGTATAAGGGCATGACCGAAAAAAAATGGGATATGGTGCCTTATGTAAATTTTGAAACCGAAACACCTGATAAAGGAATGGAAATGTTTTACGATCCACCAAGATATTCGTCAGGCTATGCTGCATTATTTCAAACGATTGGCTTTGTACCCGAAACACATATGCTGAAACCTTTTAAAGATAGGGTTTTGTCAACCTATGCTTTTTCGCACACAGTAATTGATATAGCATCAATAAATGCCATCGAATTACTTTATCTGCGCAAAAAAGCAAGAGCCGAAGTAGTTATAGAAAAATCATTTCCGTTTAAATGGACAGTTGACACAACTAAGTTTTCCTTTATTACTTTTAAGGGGTACGAACAAAGCTTTAAATCAAGTGATGCCACCGGGCTTAACCGCATGTATTATGACCGCAACAAACCATTTACAAAACAAGTGAAGTTTTTCAATGTATTTAACGCATCCGTTTTTGTTGATGCACCTGCAGCATATATAATTCCGCAGGGATGGCACGGAGTGATCGATTTGCTTAAACTGAATAATGTACAGATGCAGCAATTTAAAAATGATACATTGATAGATGTGGAAGCCTATCATATTGATGATTATAAATCATTACCCAGGCCTTATGAAAAACATCATAAAAATTCTGCTGTAAAGGTTACTGCCGATAATCAGAAAATAAAATTTCTTAAAGGAGATTATTTGATATGGCTGAACCAAACTGCCAACAGATATTTGGTCGAAATGCTTGAACCAACCGGCGACGACAGCTTTTTTGCCTGGAATTTCTTTGATGCCATCCTGCAGCAAAAAGAAGGCTATAGTGATTACCGCTGGGATGACCTGGCAGCAGAAGTTTTAAAAAATAACCCTGTTTTAAAGGCAAAACTGGAAGAAAAGAAGAAGGGTGATGAAAAATTTGCAGCTAACGGCTCGGCTCAACTTGACTTTATTTATAAAAATTCGCCCTATTACGAGCCCGGGCATAACCGGTACCCGGTTTACAGGCTTAACAGGTGAATTAGGGTCGGGGCGCTAACCCTTGCGAAGCAATGGAGCGACCTGAACCATAATTCACCAGCCAAACTCCTAATAACTTTAATGGTTCAGGCCGCTTTAGCGTCCCGATCCAATAATAATCAGTTGTTTATGAAACCATAAAGGCTTACAATTATCTTAATCTATTTTACGCTATGATTAAAGCCCAATACCAGCAATGCCGATGAACGCCCGCCTGAACTGGAACGGGCAGGGATTTCGATACATTCACTTCGCTCAGCACAGGCTGTACGATGATGTTGCAAGGAACCAATACTGGTACTCAAATATTCAATATTAATTACCAAATATTACCTTCAAATCCCCTACCTTTGCTGCCCGTTAAGAAAAAACGGATTAACAACATTTTTAAAACAAAAATCAATCAGGGAAATGAACAACTACGAATTGATGGTGATTTTTACCCCTGTGCTTTCTGAAGAGGAATTTAAAGCCGCTCAGAAAAAATACGCCGACCTCGTTACAGAAAACGGAGGTGAGGTTTTGCACAGTAACCCTTGGGGACTAAAATCACTGGCCTACCCAATTGACAAAAAGACCACCGGTCTTTATTGGGTAATGGAGTACAAAGCGCCAACCAGCTTCAATGAAAAGTTGAAAATTCAACTTTTACGTGACGAATCACAGATGCGTCACATGTACACTGCACTCGACAAGTACGCCGTCGACTACAATGCGAAAAAGAGAAGTGGCGGACGTTTTACTAACGAAAAAACCCCCGCTTAACTCATGGCAAAAAATGAAATAAAATATCTTACTGCCATTAAGCAGGAGAAGCGTCCGAAGAAATACTGCCGTTTCAAAAAAATGGGTATCCATTATATTGATTATAAGGATGGAGAATTTCTGAAAAAATTCATTAACGAACAAGGTAAATTATTGCCACGCCGTATTACCGGAAACTCTTTAAAGTTTCAGCGTAAGGTAGGCGATGCAGTAAAAAAGGCCCGTCAAATGGCCATTTTACCCTACGTTACTGATCTATTAAAATAATTTTTTTTCACCACCCTAACCTTTTAATAGGGAAAGTTTGATTCCTATAATAACCGGAACTGAATTGGGTAAAAATGCAAAACAATGCAGGTAATATTAATACAGGATGTAAACAATTTAGGTGGCGTTAATGAACTGGTAACAGTTAAAAACGGTTATGGCCGCAATTATTTAATCCCAAGTAAACAAGCCATTGAAGCCAGTCCTTCCAACATGAAAATGATGGAAGAAAAGAAAAAGCAACAGGCTAAAAAAGAATCCAAATTATTGGCCGAATTAAACAGTGTAATTGCTGTTTTAAAAGATGGCGCTTTAAAGATTGGTGCTAAAACCGGTACTAGCGGTAAGATTTTCGGTAGCGTAACCTCGGTTCAGATTGCACGTGCAATTAAAGAACAAAAAGGATATGAAATTGACCGTCGCCGTATCACCATCATTGACGAAGTAAAAGAATTGGGTACTTTTAAAGCAAGTATTGATTTTGGTAACGGTAACGAAACTGAAGTTGAATTTGAAGTAGTAGCTGAATAAGTTCAAAAAATACAGTCAAAACCGTCTCGCCTAAGGCGAGACGGTTTTTTTATACCTGCTAACTGCATTTTATTATTATTAGCTAAAAAAGGGTTTAAAGCCCTGTGTTCTATTAGTATTTTCATACAAATTATACAAAATATAATGCAGGCCTGTGGCAAGTAGCAGCTAAAAAGCTCTAAAACAGTAATTTCAAAAATTAATTACAAATAATCAGAAAACCCACTATCTTTATATAGTATTAATGGTTTTAGTTTTTCGCTATTGGCTGAAGTAGCTTTCCCAAGTCCGATTCAGTTCATTGTAACAACTAAGTCATTATTTTTTATTTATTAATTAAACGTTTTTACAATGAACATTTATGTAGGTAATCTTAGTTGGTCAATGACTGATGATGATTTAATGAATCTCTTCACAGAACACGGCAGCGTAACCAGCGCTAAAATTTTGAAGGACAAAATGAATGGCCGTAGCAAAGGATTTGGTTTTGTTGAAATGGAAGACGATGAAGCTGCTAAAGCTGCAATCGCTGCCCTTAACGAAATTGAAGTTCAGGGTCGTAAATTAATCGTTAACGAATCTCAACCACGTGCAGAAGGCGATCGTCCAAAGCGCAGCTTCGGCAGCGGTGGCGGTGGCGGCTACAAGAAAAGCGGCGGCTATGGCGGCGGCGGCGGAAGAAGTGGCGGTGGTGGTGGCTACGGCGGCGG
>JBBSJI010000024.1:0-35530 GCA_038257425.1 Chitinophagales bacterium | reverse complement strand
GCGCCTGTATCTTCAAATTCAATAGCAGGGTGTGCAAAGTTTTTAATGGCCGTTTTTACTGCGGCAACATCTCCCAAAAGCCAATACAACAGGTCAATAAAATGGCTGAATTGGGTGAAGAGCGTACCTCCATCCAGTTCCTTTGTTCCTTTCCAATCGGTATAATAGGCTGGGGGCCTGTTCCAGAAACAGTTTACCTGAAAGCTATAGATCTTACCTAATTTACCTTCGTTGATCAGGCCTTTTAAAAAAACAATGGGGGGATTATACCGGTTTTGCTTAACCACAAAAAGCTTTTTACCGGCTTTTTCAGCAGCTTCCATCATCATTTTTCCGGAAACAACATCTATGGTTAATGGTTTTTCACATAACACATGATTGCCTGCTTCCAACGTCTTGATTGAGTGAGCGGCATGAAGGCCATTTGGAGTGCAGATACTTACGAGTTCTAATCCGGTTTCAGCGTTTAAAAGCTCTTCTATACTGTAATAGGATTTTGCACCGTAGGTCGCTCCAAGTTCATCTGCCTTTGCTGGTATAATATCACAAACAGCCGCCAGCTTTCCATGCTTTACCAACTGCTCAGCATGACGCTTAGCTATCCTTCCGCAACCTATTATGGCAAATAAGGGTTTCATATTGGCAATATTCAAAAAAAATCCTTAAACTGCCGCTTAAAAATGAATATTTCTACGTACTTTTGCCACCAATTTAAAAAAGAAACATAACAAAGACGTTATTAAAAAAACAAAGATGCCGTATTTAACAATCGAAAAAAAAGCAGACATTTTCACCAATTTTGGAGCAAAAGCTACCAACACAGGTTCAATTGAAGGCCAGATCGCTTTGCTTACAGAGCGTATCAACCACATTTCAAATCACCTTAAGACCAACAAAAAAGATTTCTCTACACAAAGAGGCCTGATGATGATGGTAGGACAACGCAAGCGTTTACTAACCTACCTCAGCAAGCACGACCTTACCGGTTACAGGGCTTTAATTGAGAAATTAGGTTTACGTAAATAAACTATTCCAACTATGTAAATAATTAAATTCCCAACTATATTCTTCAAGTTGGGAATTATTCATTTACAGTATTTAATCATCATGATTGCGGCTTTTTGTAAATCTAAAATCGCACATCTAAAATCATAAATCAATATATGTCGTTATTAAACCCAAAATCAATCAGCTTTGATATAGGTGGTGGCCGTATGGTAACCATCGAAACAGGTAAAATGGCCCGCCAGGCCGATGGTGCAGTTACTGTTCGCCAGGGCAATTGTATTTTACTGGCAACAGTTGTTGCTAATAAAGAACCCAAGCCGGGGCAGGGATTTTTTCCACTGTCAGTAGATTACCAGGAAAAATTCGGTTCTGCAGGCCGCATACCCGGATCTTTCTTTAAAAGAGAAGCCCGTTTGAACGATTACGAAATTCTTACTTCTAGATTAATAGACAGGGCTTTACGTCCATTGTTCCCCGAAGATTATTTGTGCGAAGTGCAGGTGTTAGTGTCACTTATTTCATCTGATGATGAAGTAATGCCCGATTCACTGGCTTGTTTGGCTGCATCTGCTGCATTGGCTGTTTCAGATATTCCCATCCAGGAAATTATCTCCGAAGTTCGTGTAGGAAGGATTAATGGCGAATTGATCATCAACCCAACCCGCAGCCAACTGGCAGTATCTGATTTTGAATTTCTTATTGCGGCAACTGATAAGAATATCATGATGGTGGAAGGCGAAAGTAATGAGTGCCAGGAAGAAGACCTGATCAATGCTATTGAAGCTGGTCATACTGCCATACAATTACAGGTTAAGGCACAGGAGCAATTAAGAGATTTGGTTGGAAGCAATACAAAAAGAGATTACACCAAACCTTACCGTAACGAGGAACTGAATGCAAAGATCACTGAATTTGCAAAAGATAAAATGCATGCTATTTCTGCATCCGCATCTGCCAAGCACGAAAGAAGTGATGCTTATAAAGCTTTACACCAGGAAGTAGTTGAATTTTTAGGTACAGAATTACCAGATGAAGACAAGGCCTTGATAGGTCATTACACTGGCGAATTACAATATTATGTGGTACGTGATATGGTACTAAACAGTAGAAAACGTTTGGATGGCCGTGGTACAGAAGATATCCGTCAACTGGAAATGGAAATTGATATCTTGCCAACTCCACATGGTGCAGCATTGTTCACAAGAGGTGAGACACAATCACTTACAACTGTTACCTTAGGAACTCCGTTAGATGAGTTACTGGTAGAAAGTGCTAACAAATCAGATTATACCAACTTCTTTTTGCATTATAATTTCCCACCATTTTCAACCGGTGAGGTTAAAATGATGAGGGGCGTTGGCCGTAGAGAAGTGGGTCATGGTAATTTGGCCATGCGCTCTTTAAAGAAAATGATGCCGGGCAAAGATTATCCTTATACCGTAAGGGTTGTAAGTGATATTTTGGAAAGTAATGGTTCATCTTCTATGGCTACCGTTTGTGCCGGTTCATTGGCATTGATGGATGCAGGTGTGCCTTTAAAAAAGCACGTTAGTGGTGTTGCCATGGGTTTAATTAAAAAGGGCGATGATTTTGCAATCTTAACAGATATTCTTGGTGATGAAGATCATTTGGGAGATATGGATTTTAAAGTTACCGGAACACGTGATGGTATCTGCGGTGTACAAATGGATATTAAAGTGGATGGTTTAAGTATGGATGTAATGCGCCAGGCTTTGGCACAGGCTAAAAAAGGCCGTATGCACATTTTGGAAGCGATGTATGCATGTACACCTAATGCAAGAGAAGAGGTTAAACCACATGCTCCACGTATGGTTAAGATTATTATTGATAAAGAATATATTGGTGCGGTAATAGGACCTGGCGGTAAAGTAATACAGGAAATACAGCGTGAAACCGGTGCTACCATTAATATTGAAGAAGTTGATAACAGGGGCGAAGTAAGTATTTTCTCTAAAGAAAAAGCAAGCCTGGAAAGAGCATTGGCATGGATCAACGGCCTGGTAGCAGTACCGGTTGTTGGCGATACTTACGAAGGAACCGTAAAGAGCATTAAAGAATTTGGTGCATTCGTTGAGTTTTTACCTAAAAAAGAAGGCTTATTACACATCAGTGAAATAAGCTGGAAGCGTTTGGAAAGTATGGACGGCATTTTTAAAGAAGGCGATAAGGTTAAAGTTAAACTGCTTGATGTTGACCAAAAAACTGGTAAGTTTAAATTAAGTCGCAAAGCTTTAATTCCAAAGCCGGAGATGCAGCCGAAGCCACAGCAAGGTGAGTAAGCAGCATCATTTAAATTAATTTATACATGCCGTTTCGCCTTTGGCGGAACGGCTATTTTATTCATTCAAAAACTACATCATGGATTATTTACAGTTGGAATTTACAATTGAAAATGATGTTGAAAAAGAAATACTGATTGCTTTGCTTGCTCATGCAGGGTTTGAAAGTTTTGAAGAAGGGGATAAATTATTGAAAGCTTTCATAAAGGAGAATGAATTTTCAGAACATGCCTTGAAAGAGATACTGGAAATAGTACCAGTTAGTTTCACGACAAACGTTGTTCCCCAGCAAAACTGGAATGCAAAATGGGAGAGCAGCTTTGAACCCATCATCATTAATGATTTTGTCGCCATTCGTGCTGCTTTTCACCAGCCAATAAAAGCTGTGCAGCATGAGATTATCATTACCCCTAAAATGAGTTTTGGTACCGGCCATCATGCTACCACCTACCTTATGACTGAGCAAATGCAAGCTCTTGATTTTACGAATAAAAAAGTACTTGACTTCGGAACTGGTACTGCTATACTAGCGATACTCGCTGAAAAGATGGGTGCCGTACATGTTGATGCTATAGATTATGATGAATGGAGCATAGAAAATTCTTTTGAGAATACTGCTGCAAATAATTGTAGGAATATTAATCTTATTAAAGCCGATACGATCTCTACAGGAAATGTATATGACATTATACTAGCTAATATAAATTTAAATGTGATATTGCAACACCTGAATGTAATTAAAACCTTCAGTAAAAAAGGCACTTATATTTTACTAAGCGGATTTATTAAAGCTGATGAAAATACAATGATTCAGGTATTAGGTAAATATGACATACATCAGGTTGATGTACAACAAAAAGCTGATTGGATTTGCATAATTGGCCAAATGAATTGATCTTATTTTTATATAATAATTGTAAAAAGTTATATAATTCTTAGTTTATTTACAAATTTTTACGATTATATGATTTAGTTAAACAAGTAAACGCAGTTTTTAGTTATTTTTGTCCTCCAACTCAAGCTAAAGGAAACGAATGAAAGAATTAGTTCTCATCATAGTGTCTTATATTATTGGTTCAATTCCTACCGCATTAATTGTAAGCAGACGTTTTTTTGGTATCGATATCCGTGACTATGGCAGCGGCAATATGGGCGCTACCAATACTTTCAGGGTATTGGGTTCACGCTACGGCAGCATGGTAATGGTGATAGATATCTTAAAAGGAATGGCTGCAGTGATGTTATATAATTTCCTTCCTTTTTATTTAAACCACGAACTGGAAAGAACCAATTTAATGCTGGGCCTGGGGCTTGCAGCAGTAGCAGGTCATATATTCCCCATTTTTGCCGGGTTTAGGGGTGGCAAAGGGGTTGCCACTTTACTGGGTATGGTATTGGCCATACAGCCGGTAATTGCGGTAAGTTGTATTGGCATATTTGTATTGGTGCTTTTTTTAACCAGGTATGTGTCCCTAAGTTCAATTTTAGCTGCAATTGCACTTCCAATATGTGTATTGTGGATATGGAACGAACATGAAATATTTTACAGGGTTTTTGCTTTAATAGTAGCTATTCTTGTTATCGCTACGCATCAAAAAAATATTGGCCGCATTTTACGTGGTGTTGAGAGCAGGATACCCATCCTCAAACACCGGGACAAAAGAAAATCACGCCGCAACCAGTAGTGACGATTCTGCAATTTTTTAACTGATTTCCCCAATATACAGTTATCATTTTAGTTTATAAAAAAGTTGGTACGCCAATTGATTATTAGTATTTATAAAAACTAAAATACGATGAAACAGATCTTTCTATTTTTTGCAGCAGCTTCTTTTATTGTAGCCTGCAGCACTAATGCAGTAACAGGCCGAAAGCAACTGGCCTTATTTCCTGAATCAACCCTGCAGCAACAGGCACTTACCGAATACCAGTCTTTTCTTTCACAGAATAAAGTGGTTTCCAGTTCAAATAACCGGGATGCTGAAATGGTAAAGCGTGTAGGAACCCGTATCGCAAGTGCCATTACTTCCTATTATACACAAAAAGGTTTGGCAAGCGAACTTAATGGTTACAAATGGGAATTTAATCTTGTTGACAACAAAGAGGTAAATGCATGGTGTATGCCCGGCGGTAAAGTTGTTGTTTATACAGGCCTCTTAAATTATACGCAGAACGAAGCGGCGCTTGCTGTGGTAATGGGGCATGAAATTACCCATGCAGTTGCCCATCACGGTAATGAAAGAATGAGCCAGGGTGCATTGGCACAGGGATTAGAAATTGTAGGTAATCTTGCAACTGCTAATAATCCAAAGTACAATTCTTTATTTACAAGCATATTTGCACCTACTGCACAAATAGCGGTGTTATTACCTAATTCACGTAATCAGGAGTATGAAGCTGATAAGTTGGGTTTGAATTTTGCAGCCATGGCAGGATATAACCCAAGAGAAGCCATTCCGTTTTGGCAGAGAATGGCCGCAGCTGCAAATGGACAAAAACCTCCTGAATTCTTATCTACTCACCCATCGGATGAGAACAGGATAGCTAAATTGGAAAGTTACATGCCAGAAGCATTAAGTTATTATAAGCCGGCAGGCAGATAATTATAAAACATACATAAAAAAAACTCCATACAAGATGGAGTTTTTTTTATGCCAACACTTTTAACTGCCAAACATAATGTTTAATTTTACCGGCTGAAACAGCATGAGAACAGTTACAGACTGCCAAAACTATTCATCTACTAAAAAAAAAAGCCACTCGACAGGGCCGATGTTTAAAAATGATTGTAAGATCCTTTTTATAACCCTTTAACTGCTGAATACATCATGACTGCTGAAACATTGCTGGAAAAATTACAATTAAAAGAAGAAAAGAACCTGCTCATACAGGGCCTCCCAACTTCTATAGAAAAACAATTTATAAAGCTTAATTTTTCAAAAGGAGTTACCCCTTTATTAAAGAGCCGGAAAATTGATTTTGCTTTGGTATTTGCTGTTAATCAACGACAATTATCCGACATTTTAAAAGATGTGATACCTGCTTTGCGGGATGAAGCAAAATTCTGGATAGCTTATCCAAAATCCACATCAAAGATCGCAAGCGATCTATCAAGAGATAAGAACTGGGACTTTGTATCGGACTATGGATTTGAAGCGGTGAGGCTGATCGCTCTGGATAATGTATGGAGTGCAGGTCGTTTTAAAAAACCAGAAACTGAAAAAAAGACAGCAAACTTCTGCAGTACAAACCCGGCCCCGGGCGTTGATTATACAAATACAACAGTAACAGTTCCGGATGAGTTGCAACAGTTGTTCAACAAAAATAAAAAAGCTGCCGTTTTTTTTGAATCACTTGCATTTACCCACCGCAGGGAATACGTGGAATGGATCATTGGCGCCAAAAGAGATGATACCAGGCAAAGACGATTATCAACAACCATGGAAAAGCTTAACGCAGGCAAGAAAAATATAAATGAAAAATAAAAAGCACATTGTTGTTTTATCGGGTGCAGGGATCAGTGCAGAGAGCGGCTTAAAAACTTTCAGAGACAGTGATGGATTATGGAACGGCTACGACGTTTATGAAGTAGCATCTCCCATAGGATGGAACAAAAACCCCCAGCTTGTTTTAGACTTTTATAATGCCCGCCGCAGGGATGTAGCTGCTGCTTTACCCAATGCTGCACATATTGGTTTGGCTGAGCTTGAAAAGGATTTTAACGTAACCATCATCACCCAGAATATAGATGACCTGCACGAAAGGGCAGGCTCAACAAATGTTTTACACCTGCATGGAGAGATATTTAAAATGCGTACCGTAATTGATGAAGAGAATATATTTGAAATAAGAGGCGATATCAATATGGGGAATATTGGTGAAGATGGTACCCAGCTTAGGCCGCATATTGTTTGGTTTGGAGAGGTTGTACCTATGATGGAAAAAGCGGCTGCTGTTTTACAACAATGTGATTATTTTGTAGTGGTCGGTACATCTTTACAGGTTTACCCGGCAGCTTCCTTGCTATACTATGCAGATCCTGCAATTCCAAAATTCATTATTGATAAAAAGATACCAGTAACAGAAAGGCAGGAGAATCTCTACATTATTGAAATGCCAGCAACAACAGGAGTGGAGGAGTTGAAAAAGTTGTTGGATCAAAGCGAAAAAAATATTCAATGACCAATTTTCAATGCTCAATACTCAGTTGCAGCAGTAAGATAGTTAAGTAGTCTTTTCATGTTTACAACTTGAAAATTGAACATTGAGCATTGAGTATTGAGCGTATGTATTAATCTTTAGAAAGAATGGTCTGAATGAGCGAAATTTATTTTTAATTAATTCCCTTTTTCCTCAAACCTTATCCCTGCATTTTCCAGTTCATTGAGTACAGGCTCATAAATTTCTTTCGCTGTTGGTATGTGCAGGCCTCTTAGTTTAATGGTATCATTCAAAATTAATTTAGCAGCAATACCCAGTGGCAGACCAACTGTTTTAGCCATAGCAGTACGCAGGCTGTCTTCGCCTTTTACAATAAGACAGCTTTTTAATTGTTGTGCTTTGCCTTCCAACTCATATTCAAATTCGTGGAGCATTACGATCATATCCTTATCCGCAGGTTCCATTCTCAATTTTGTCTCCACCAGAAATTGTAAAATATCTGCTGATGTTTTTGCTGTTGCCTGTACCTTGGTTTCATCAAATAAACCCAAGTACTCCAACATGTTTTTATTATCCGCATTCACAAATGGTAATATCGGAGCAGACCATGTTGCAAAATTTAATCCTTCAGCATTAATAAGGTCTTTATCATTTGTCAAACCTGCATGTACAATAGCATTCCATCCTTTAAAAAAATCTGCATGGCGCAATGTGGTTCTTAAAAAAGTAGCGGTATCCGGTAATTTATAAACTGGTATATAACTTAATGAATCACGATTGGGATAAAATGCCAGGTCCTTCAATCCATCATATACAATGGCATTACTGCAATCGAACAGGTTGTGGTATGCAACCTGCTTTGTTTCATTGTTCTCTTTATACAGGGCCCCCGATTGTCCGGCCATAACAATATTGCGTGGGTTCCAGCTAATCTTATAATGCCAGGGGTTATTATCACTCTCCGGCGCAACAAGGCCACCACAATGGCTTTTAAAAGAGCTGATATGGCCGCCTTTTGCTTTTATAGCATCAATGATCTTCATGGCACTCATATGGTCAATGCCCGGGTCAAGGCCCATCTCTGCAATAAATAACAATTTGCGGTTGCTGATCTCATCTTTCAAACTCTTCATCTTACCATCTAAATAAGATGCCGTTAATAAATGCTTGCGATACTCAACACAATCTTTGGCAACTAAAAAATGCAGTTCAGGGGGCATCATCGAAATAACCACGTGTGCTTTTTGTATAAGATCACCTCTTTGCTTTTCGTTGGTAATATCCAACTGCACAGCTTGGGCAAAAGGGGAGTTATTGGTCTTTAAAAGCACCTGTTCCCGGTTGGCATCTGCAACAATAAATTTCCAGTTATTAGTTTCCGCTTCTGCAATTAAATAATCAATTAATACGGTGGCTGATTTTCCTGCACCAATGAGTACGATCGTTTTCAAGTAAAGAAAGTTTTCGGCAAGTTAACTTAAACAAGGATAAAAGGAAAAGAAGTGTTTATCAAAAGCTCTGAAAAGCAATTACCTAAGCGAAGAAAGATAGCCACTAAGACACTAAGACACTAAGACACTAAGACACTAAGGAAAAACTTCGTTTTTCCAAACTTTGTGCCTTTGTGTCTTTGTGGCAAAAAACTTCCCGTAAATCTTCTCCACAACCACATAAAAAATGTGTGAAAATAAGCTCTAAAAACAGCCTTTTTTATGCGGAATAACGGGTTAAAATCGGTACTTTCGCACACTATTAAAATTTATGGAAAATAACGACGATTTAAACCAAGAAAACCTGCCTTTAGATCCTGCTGATCACATGAACCGTGGACGCATAATCCCGGTAAATATTGAGGAGCAAATGAAGACCAGCTACATTGATTACTCTATGAGTGTTATTGTAGGCCGTGCATTACCCGATGTACGGGATGGACTGAAACCCGTTCACCGCCGTGTATTGTATGGTATGAGTGAACTGGGTAACAACAGCAACAAGCCTTATAAAAAATCTGCCCGTATTGTGGGTGAAGTAATGGGTAAATACCATCCACACGGTGATAAAGCTATTTACGATACCATGGTACGTATGGCGCAGGACTGGGCCATGCGCTATAAAATGATAGATGGCCAGGGTAATTTTGGTAGTGAAGATGGCGATCCCCCGGCTGCTATGCGTTACACCGAAGTGCGTATGCAGAAATTTGCGGAAGCAATGCTGGAAGATATTGAGAAAGAGACCGTGGATTACCAGCTCAATTTTGATGACTCTTTAAAAGAGCCGACCGTATTGCCAACCCGTATACCGCAGTTACTGGTAAACGGCAGCAGTGGTATTGCCGTAGGTATGGCCACCAACATGATGCCGCATAATTTAAGCGAAGTAATTGATGGCTGTATTGCTTATATCGAAAATAAAGAAATTACCTGCGAGGAATTGATACAGTATGTAAAGGGTCCCGATTTTCCAACAGGCGGTGTTATTTACGGATTTGAAGGCGTTAAGGAAGGATTACTCACCGGCCGTGGCAGGGTAGTACTAAGGGGTAAGGTAGATATTGAAATGACCAAGAACGGCCGTGAAAAAATAATCATTACACAGGTACCTTACCAGGTAAACCGGGATACACTTACCGCCAAAATAGGTGAGCTCATCAACGATAAGGCCATTGAAGGCATATCTGATGTAAACAATGAAAGTAACAATAAGGAAGGTACCCGTATTGTTATCGACCTTAAGAAAGATGTAGTGGCGCAGGTTGTTATCAACCACCTGTACAAGCAAACAGAATTACAAACATCTTACGGTGTAAATAATGTAGCGCTTGTACGGGGAAGACCAAGAATATTGAATTTAAGGGACCTCATCAGCGAATTTATTATATTCCGCCACGATGTAGTGGTACGCCGCACCCAATACGAATTACGCAAGGCAGAAGAACGTGCCCATATTTTAGAAGGCTATATTATTGCTTTGGATAACCTGGATGCAGTGATCAAACTCATCCGTGAATCAGCTACACCCAATATTGCACAGGAAGGACTGATGACCCGGTTTGGTATGAGTGAGATACAGGCAAAAGCTGTACTGGAACTGCGTTTACAACGCCTTACCGGTATGGAGATAGATAAGATCCGTGCAGAACATGCCGAGATCATGAAACTAATAGAACATTTAAAAGAGATACTGGCCAATGAAGATATGCGCTACGATATCATCAAAAAAGAATTGATAGAGGTTAAAGAAAAATTTGGTGATGAGCGTAAATCAGAGATTGTATATGTAGGCGACGAGATCAATATGCTTGACCTGATTGAAGATGAAGATGTGGTGGTAACCATATCTCACCTGGGTTATATCAAGCGTACATCTGCCGCTGAATACCGCCAGCAAAGGCGTGGTGGCCGTGGTGCCAAGGGTAGCAGCACCCGCCAGGAAGATTATATTGAACACCTGTTTGTAGCCAGCACACACCACACCTTATTATTCTTTACAGAAATGGGCAGGTGCTTTTGGCTAAAAGTTTATGAAATACCTGAAGGCGATAAGACCAGCAAGGGCAGGGCATTGCAGAACATGATACAGATACCGCCGGATGATAAGGTACGTGCCATTATTGATGTAAAGAGCTTTGAAGATGAGGAATACGTGAACGGCCATTATATAGTATTGTGTACCAAACAGGGTATCATCAACAAAAGCAGGTTGAAGGATTTTAGCCGCCCACGCCAGAACGGTATTAATGCCATTACCATTAAAGATGGGGATCAATTGATTGAAGCTAAACTTACTGATGGCAACTGTGAAATTATGATGGCTGTTAAAAGCGGCCGTGCCATTCGTTTTCCCGAGGCTAAAGCAAGGCCAACCGGCCGTGGCGGTATTGGTGTAAGCGGTATTGATGTAGATGATGCCACTGACGAAGTGGTAGGTATGATCTGCGTAAATGTAGAAGATAAAACCAAGACCGTACTGGTGGTAAGTGCCAACGGTTATGGTAAGCGTACCTTCCTGGATGACCCTGAAACCGGCGAAGCAAATTACAGGATAACAAACCGCGGCGGTAAAGGTGTAAAGACCATTAGCGTAACGGCCAAGACTGGTTCGCTGGTAGGCTTACTGGCTGTTAGCGAAACCGACGACCTGATGATAACCTGTGTAAGCGGTATCACCATACGCATGCCGGTGAGCCAGATAAGTGAACAGGGCCGTGCTACACAGGGTGTTAAACTGATAAGGGTTGATGAGGGCGATGAAATTGCAGCCATTACACAACTGGATGACAGTTCGGCTTCGCTCACTATTGAAGTTGAAGATGCCATTTTGCTTGATGAAGAAGGAAACCCGGTTGTGAAAGAAGCAGATGCCGATGAAAATACAACAGCAACAGAATCTGAAGAATCAGCAGAACCATCGGATAAAGAATAAGATTTTGCTATTAGAGAATAAATGAAAGGGCCCGGCAGTAATGCCGGGTTTTTTATGTGCAGATCAATTGTTCTTTGTCTGAATATTTATTAAATAATCAAACAAACTTACTTCCGTAACCAGCTCTAATTTTTTTCTCAACCTGTAACGGCTTACCTCCACACCTCTTACCGATATATTCATCAGCTGCGCCATTTCCTTGGTTGATAAATTCATGCGCAAGTAAGCACAAAGCTTAATTTCATTATTGGAAATACCGGGATGTTTTTCCTTTAATGCACTGATAAAATCGCTGTGTACTTTATCAAAGTGCAGGGTAAAGTGTTCCCACTCCTCGTCCATATTATCATCTTCGCTGATAGACTTTATCATTTTTTTCAGATCAGCCTCAGCCTCAGGGTTGCTGATACCTTTCATAACATGCGCCAGTTCGGTTTTCATCTTCGAAACCAGTTCTCCTTTTTTAACCAGGTGCATGGCTGATGAAGCCAACTCGGAATTTTTAAAATTAATATCTGCTTCCAGTTTTTCGTTTCTTAAGGTAACCAGTTCACTTTCCGATTTGGCTATTTCCAGGTCGTGAATATAGCGTAGCCTTTTTTGTTCTTCTTCGTATTTAGCCTGTTGCAGTTTAAATTTTTTCTCCTGCCATTTGTATAAAAAATACAGGCCTGCAGCCAGTAACAGCAGGTAAAAAACCTTTGCCCAGTTGGTTTTATACCAGGGCGGTAAAACATTGAAGGAATAGATTGCTACTGCCGATTCGTTTCCCAGGTTGTTTCGTACTTTAACTTCAAAACTAAATTTACCAGCCGGCAGGTTGGTGTACTCTTTCTCTGTTCTGTTTGTCCATTCGCTCCAGTTATTATCATATCCTTTTAACCGGTAACTGTATTCAAGATTGGCCTGGTAACCAAAGAGAGAAGAGGAGTATTCAATGCGAAGCGTTTTCCACCGGTAATGAATTGAAGGAATGTTATCAGCATCCTGTATTTGTTTATCATTATTATAATACCCGCCAAACAAAAGGCTGTCCGTTTTATTTATGATACTCAGGGTTCTTATCTGTACACTCAGCCTGGGTAATGTTTGTTTGTATTTTTCGTAATTGATATGATAAAAACCTTTTTCGCCGCCCAAAAAAATATTATTTTCATTTACGGGATATATAAATTCAAATCCACTGAGCATTTTATTATTTAATTCAGGCAGGTAAATAACAGCAGGTTCTTTTTTAGAAAAATCAATTACACCCAGCGTTTTTTCATGTATGAACCAGATATTACCGTTGTTGTCTTCTTTAAGATACCGGATGCTTTGGCTTCCCAGCAGTTTTAGGTAAAACGATGAGGGTTCAAAAATATCTTTTTGTTTATTAAAAACATAAACACCCTTTTCTGTTGCTACAACCAATTCGTTTTTGATGCTGTAAATATGGTTGTTTAATAAAGATGGCA
This sequence comes from Chitinophagales bacterium, assembly GCA_038257425.1. Taxonomy (GTDB): domain Bacteria; phylum Bacteroidota; class Bacteroidia; order Chitinophagales; family Chitinophagaceae; genus Ferruginibacter. Next base: position 22,179 of record JBBSJI010000024.1, on the reverse strand, counting down.
ACCCTTTTTTATCGGTGTAAGCTAAAGGGTTGTAGTTTCCATCGGGGTTAAATGCAATTTTAAAAACGCCATGATAGGGATGTGATACCCATATATTGCTATCCTTATCCAGTTCTACAAATCGGGATGATTCTTCAAAGTCGGGAATTCTTTTGGAATCTACAAACTGCCCATTAGAGTAATCAAAAATGGTTAAGCCATTATATCCACCGGCAACAATACGGCCCGTGGGAAAAGTATTGGAAAGCGGGACAAAATTCCAGAATCCCTTGGTTTGCGATATTGAATTTGCATTGTTGTTTTGTATAGTAAATGCACCTTCGTGATGGCCCATCAACAATTGATTGTTGATATTGGCCAGGCCCCAGGTTTGCCCTTTGGCATTTGCTATAGCTGTAAAATTCCCCTTGCTGAAACTCATATCCTGCACCTTTTGCAGCGGCACACTGAAGAGGCCGTTGGAAGTACCCAAAAATAATTGCCTGTCATATATAATAGCATTATATCCAGAACCATCCTGCAGCATGGGTTTAATTTGCTTTATGGAACTGTTATACGTTATCAGGTCAATTCCATTATCGAGGCCAAGCCATAAGTTACGCTGACTATCTAAAAAAATACTCAGTACATTATTATTTTGCAGGCCTTCTGTTCTTGCAAAACTTTGTATGATATTTCCCTTTGTGTCGGTTATATAAATTCCATTGTTATTGGTAGCCAAAGCAATCCATTCCTTATTGATTGTGGTAGCAGCATAAATCCTTTCATTTTTAAACAACTGGTTATTGGCAGATTGTAAAACGGAAATGCGTGTGTCGGATAAAACAAAAAGCCCGTTTTTTAAAGTGCTGATGATGGCACTATCTTTTTGTATGGATACGATACCGGTAACCGGGTCATTAGCAGGAAGGATATTCTCTGCAAACACAGGAGCCCAAACTTCGTTTTCGAATTTTAACAGGCCGGTTGCATAATCATGTGCATACAATTTCCCATTACATTCGCCCAGGTAATCCCATTCTGCAGTGGTATTAAATACTGCAACCGCTCTGTCGGTGAACTTGAAAATTTTTTTTGCCGACCGAAAATAAACATTGCCTTTAAATGCTACTATATCCCACACATCGCCAAACGACCTGTCTTTAGTGTCAATTTGTTCAATGAGAGAATAATAAACCAACCTGCCATTAGCAGCAGGCGCAAAATATCCTAGTTCATCCTGTCCGCCAACATAAATCCGGTTGGCAGGCCCAATTTCAACTGAACGCACATTTGTTTTATTAGGCAGTGGATGATTATTCCAATACCTACCATCAAAACTCAGCAAGCCTTCATTATTGGCAAAGTAAACAATACCGTTCTTATCTTGTTTTATATCCCAGTTTTGCAGGCCGGCTTTATAGGTTTGTTTTGAATAATTAATAATATCAGGGAAGCCAATTGTATTTTGGCAAATCGCATTCAGCGGAAAAAAAATAAGTAATAGGAATTGTTTCATATTTTATAAAGCAATCGGGAGTGTAATTATACAAAAAAAACATGATGTAGTATTGATGTACTGTAAATAGCTTTAAAATCAGTATTTTATAAGTGTTGATGTAGTAATGATGTGGTACAATATTTTAAAATTGAAGTGGTGTAATCTACCTTTACATTTCGAATTCTGACCTTTTTTTGATTTACTAAAACGAGCGCTATATGAAATTAAAGATTGCTATGCTATGCCTCAGCATTTTCCTGGGCATAATTTCTCAACAGGCCTTTGGGCAAAACATTACCACTTCAGGTATAGTAAAAAACAAAGTAACCGGCGATCCGATTGTTGGAGCAAGTGTTAACCTGCAGGGGTCAACAACCACTACTACAACCAACGCAACTGGTAGCTTTACCATTTCGGTACCCCAGGGAGGCAAATTAATCATTACCTCTGTTGGATATTCTCCAACAAGTATCCAGATCAACAGAGGGGGAGATGTTACCATTTTAATGGAAGAGTCGTCTAAAAACCTGGATGAAGTAATTGTAGTGGGTTATGGTACCCAAAAAGTTACCAAAGTTTCAGGTGCAATTACTGCTGTTAAGGCAGAAGCTATTTCAAAATTGAAACCGGTACGGGTTGAAGATGCTATACAGGGAGCTTCCGGTGTAAATGTTATTCAAAGCGGTTCGCCCGGAGCCTCACCATTAATACTTATAAGAGGTATTCCTTCTTATAGAAATAACGGGCCATTGATAGTTGTTGATGGTGTGCCTCAATCGCAGGCCGATTTAAATTCAATAAACCCCGGCGATATAGAAAGCATCAATGTATTAAAAGATGCTGCTACGGCTGCCATTTATGGAGTTAGTGGTGGTAATGGTGTAATAATAGTAACTACAAAAGCCGGACGCAAAAATCAAAAAACCGAATTTAATATTGTAAGTACTTATGGTATACAGGAAGTTGCCAATACGGTACCTGTATTAAATGCATCTGAATATGCTGCTATTATAAATGAAGGCAGCACCACTTCAGGTGGTAATATTATTTTCCCCGATCTTTCTGTTATTGGAAAAGGAACCGATTGGCAAAAAGAAATTTTTAAACAGGCTCCTATACAATTGCACAATATAACCGCAAGAGGCGGATCTGAAAAAGTAACCTACTTTTTATCGGGAGCTTATTTAAGCCAGGGTGGTATTGTTGGCGGTATAGATAAATCGAAGTTCAACCGTATCAACTTCACATCCAATGTGGCTTTTGATCTTACCTCCAAACTGAAGTTTATTTTAAATGCCAATTATGTAAACCTGAGCTCAAAAGGAATACAGGAAAATTCTTTTAACAGCATCATCGGCAGCGCATTAAACTACGATCCTACCGTATCTGTTTACAATACAGTACCCAACACGGTTGGTAAATATGGTTTCAGCAACCTGCTTTTATCAGAAATATTTAACCCGCTTACCAAGCTTGAAAATACATACAATAAGAATGTAGGTAATAAACTCTACGGGAAATTTGAACTGCAATACGAGGTTATTAAAAATCTGAAAATCAGCACCCGTTTTGGATACACAAAATATGATGGCAATGCCAAAACTTTTACCCCACTGGTATTTTACGGTTTAAATAATGTAGATAATTCAATGAATGGTGATGGTACTACAGTTGCCGGCAGACATAATAGTGTAGCACAGGAAAAAGCAAACTACAATTCATTTACTTACGAGTTGTTTGGTAACTATAATTTTAAATTCCGCAAAAACCATTCTTTTGAAACTACGCTTGGTTTTTCTATGCAAAAAAATAGTGGTAATACTGCAGGCACCAACAGGCAAGATGTACCTTTCAACAGTTGGGAATTTGCCGACAATACTTCTGCTACCGGTACCAACTCTCCAACTAACCTGAATGCAAGTACAGGTTATTATTACCAGTACGAAAAAAGAAACGCTTCTTTATTTGGCAGGATCAATTATGATTATAAAGAAAAATACCTGGCTTCTGTAACTGCACGCCGGGATGGATCGACTTCATTTGGTAAGGATAACAAGTGGGGCGTTTTCCCTTCGGGTTCTTTGGGATGGGTAGTTAGTAAAGAGAATTTTTTCAAATCAAAATTCATTGACTTTCTTAAAATACGTGGCAGTTACGGAGCACTGGGAACTGATAATGTTAATCCCCAAGACAGAACCATACTTACTGATTACCTGGCTTCGCTATACGGTTCGGGAAACAGTATAGGTTACACTTACGGTAATAATTTTATTTCCGGATCTACATTGGGATCTATCGGGAATGAAAATATTGGTTGGGAAAAACAACTGCAGATGAATGTGGGCTTTGATATGAATTTTTACAAAAACAAATTCAATATAGCTGCAGATTACTATCAGAAAAATACAAAAGGATTAATTTATCAACCCTCAGTTTCAACAGTTATCCTGGGTGGATTACCAGCTCCTTTTGCTAACATAGGTTCTACCAGGTCAAGCGGTGTTGATATTACTTTAGGTTACAATAGTAAAGTAGGAAAAGACCTGAAGGTTTCTACCTCAGTAACTTTTACAACGGTTAAAAACCTGGTTACAGGTACTAACCAGGAAGGTACAGCAAGAAATGTAGGTGGCTCTTATTTTAACGGACAATCTCAAACCGTTACAGTATTTGAGAAAGATAAAACACCTTATTATTATTACGGTTATAAAACACAAGGCTTATTTCAAACAGAAGCCGAAATTGCCGCAAGCCCTTTACAGGCAGGCGCACAACCCGGTGATATAAAATTTGCAGACCTCAACGGCGATGGCGTTATTGATGCTAAAGATCAAACACAGATAGGAAATCCTTTTCCAAAGTTTACTGCAGGATGGAACCTCGGTTTGGAGTATAAAAACTTTGATCTTTCTGTTTTAACATACGCCTCTTCTGGCAATGATGTATACCGTGCTTTAGAAAGAAATGGCAACTACACCAATAAATTCAGGAGTGTGCTCGACAGGTGGACCGGACCAGGAACTACAAACGATGCCCACAATCCAAGATATTCTTTTACCGATCCCAACAACAACGCAAGGGTTTCTGACAGGTATGTGGAAGATGGTTCTTTTTTAAAAGTAAGGAACATTGTTCTTGGATATAATTTCCAACTTGCACCCATCAAAAAAATATTTAAAAGTGTAAGGCTTTACGGGCAGGTAAAAAATGCATTTACTTTCAGCAAATACACCGGTTTTGATCCTGAAATAAATGCAGGTCTTTCTGATGTAGGTATTGATCGTGGCGCATATCCACAGGCAAGAACTTATTCTGTAGGACTGGATATTAAATTTTAATTCATTCAATAAATAATAGTAAAATGAAAAAATTACAAATAAAAATATTGGGGATCCTGGTTGCAGGTTCTATGTTTATATCCTGCAATAAATGGGTTGATTATGATCCGAAAGACGATTTTAAAATAACCGACCTGGTATATTTTAAAAGCGAAGCAGATTACAGGGCAACTGCCGTAGGTGCTTATGCTCCTTTGCAATGGCTTAACCAGATAGTTCCAATCGGAGATATTATTTCCGACAATTCGGTAACAGGTGGCGAAAGTGCTTCGGATGTACTTTCATTACAGCAGATCAATAATTTTACACACACATCTGTTAACGGTACCACAGCCGACCTTTGGCAGAGTTGTTACGAAGGCATTAACCGGGTTAACTACATGCAGCAGTATAAAGATAAAAACCCCGCAGGCGAAACCATTACGTTTGTAGGTAAAGATGCTTTATATGGCGAAGTATATTTTGTAAGAGCTTATTACTATTTCACGTTGGCGAAAATGTTTGGCGGCGTTCCATTGTTTGTTGATAGAAGATTGACTTTAGCCGACCAGAATAATATTAAAAGAGCTACTGCGGCTGATGTGTACAAGCAAATTGAAGCAGACCTGGCAAGTGCTATCGCAGTTTTACCATCGGTACAGGTAGAAAAAGGAAGAGCAACCAAATATGCTGCACAGGTTTTATTAGGTAAAGTTTTGCTTTATCAAAATAAGTTTGCACCCGCAGCAGCTATGCTAGATAATGTAATCACTTCAAATGCTTTTTCTTTGGTTGCCGATTTTAATTCCATCTTCTTACCATCGGGCGAAAATGGCCCTGAGTCGGTTTTTGAAATACAATATTCAAACGGTTCGGCTACTTACGATTGGGCACATGTTACCCGTGGACAGGGAAATTATGCGGTACAGCAATGTGGCATACGTGGCCTTAACGGATCGGCAGCTATGCCTTATAACCCAGGCTGGACCACCAACCTGCCAACACAAAACCTGGCAGCAGCTTATGCAGCAGGCGATAAAAGAAAGGCCGTAACCGTGTTAGATATTGAAGCATACAAAACCGCCAATCCGGCATTTAATATAACTTATCAGGTTGCTCCTTATCAAAATACCGGATTATACAATCAAAAATATTTGCCACGTAAGGGCGAAACTTCTGGTCAGATAGAACTGAATTATTCAAATAATTTCCGCACAATACGCTATGCCGATGTATTGCTGATGGCTGCTGAAGCATTTAGTAAATCCGGCAATGATCTGAAAGCACAAACTTACCTTAACCTGGTTCGTCGCAGAGCTTTTGGCAATACTTTAAATGATATTACTGCAACTGGCACAGCTTTGTATGATGCAATTTTAGCAGAAAGAAGACTGGAAACGGCGATGGAAGGCGAACGCTTTTTTGACCTGGTTAGAACCGGTAAAGCAACAGCAGTTTTGGGCCCGCTGGGATTTGTTACAGGTAAACATGAATTGTTTCCAATACCACAAGGCGAAGTTGATCTGGCGGGTTTAACACAAAACCCCGGTTACTAATCTTTAACTAACTAAAAATAACGATTATGAATGCATTAAAATATTTCTTCAGCACCTGTTGCCTGTTATTGGTACTGGGTAGCTGTAAAAAAACAGTAAACGATGATCTTTCGTTTGTTGACGCTGCTGCTGCACCGGGTAAACTATCGGTAATGTTTGATATTACCCAGGATAATTCGGGCCTGGTAACCATTACGCCAAACGGCGAAGGTGCCATTTATTATGATGTTTATTATGGAGATGCAACAGTAACACCTGCAAATGTATCTGCCGGAAAAAATACAACACATGTGTATGCAGAAGGTGTTTATAATGTAAAGATTGTAGGTCATGCGGTAAACGGAAAAACAACCGAACTTATTCAGAAACTTACTGTGTCTTTCCGGGCACCGGAAAACCTGGTGGTTAACTGGGCCATAGATGGTGTAAATAATTTTAAACTGAATGTTTCTGCAACTGCTTTGTACGAAACTTTTTTCAGGGTATTCTGGGGCGATGTTCCCAATGAGCCTGGCCAATCATTTTTAGAAGGCCAAACAGTAAGCCATGTATATGCTTCAGTGGGTAGTTATACTTTAAGGGTAGTTGCTTACAGCGGTGGCGCTGCAACCACAACTTATACCACTACAGTTAATATTGTAGATCCCGTTTTACTACCAATAACCTTTGAGTCGGCTACGGTTAATTATGCATTTACAAATTTTGGTGGTGGTGTTTCAACCAAAATAGCCAACCCGCAAATGAATGGAATTAATACCAGTGCCAATGTAGCACGCATGGTAAAAAATGCACCTGAGGTTTGGGCGGGTAGTTTTATAACTGTTGGTACCCCGATAGATTTTTCAGTGAACAAAGTTTTCAGGATGAAAGTTTTTTCACCAAGGGTTGGCGCCAAAGTTTTACTTAAGGTAGAAAACCTGACTAACGGAGGAATATTTTTTGAAAAGGAAGTACTTACTACAATGGCAAATGCGTGGGAAGATATGGCATTCGATTTCAGAACTATAAATACGGGCAACACTTACCAAAAAGTTGTATTAATATTTGATTTGGGTACAGCGGGTAACGGCTCGGCTAATTTTACCTGGCTGTTTGATGATATCAGGCTTACCAACCAGATGCCCGTAGGTTTACTGGCATTACCGGTTACTTTTGATCTTCCAAATGTAAATTATGAGGTTACCGATTTTGGTGGCAACGTAAGTGTGGCGGCTGTAGACCCAACCAACGGGGCCAATAATGTAAAGAGAACAACCAAAACCGGCGGTGCACAAACCTGGGCCGGAACTACCATTGGGGCAGGTTTTACTGCACCCATTGGTTTTACAGCAACCAGAACACAAATGAGTGTACGGGTTTATTCACCGGCTGCAGGAATTCGGGTACGATTGAAAGTTGAAGACCGTAACAATAATACAAGATCGGTAGAAACCGAAGCCATGACACAGGCCGTCAATACATGGGAAACATTAGTGTTTGATTTTGCCAATCAATCTGCAGGTACAGCAGCCATGAACCTTACTTATACTTACGACATGGCATCCATCTTCTTTGATTTTGGTAATGCCGGTACCGGTAGCGTATTTTATTGGGATGATGTTACATTCCTTGCAACAAACGTAACACCCAATTATATGGCACTACCCATCACTTTCCAGAGCACCACTTATCCTTATAATTTTGTAAACTTTGGCGGCGCAAATGCAACGGTTGTAAATAACCCAAATCCATCGGGTATTAACACCAGCACCAAAGTTGGTAGAATGGTAAAAGGTGCCCCCGAAGTTTGGGCAGGCAGCTTTATAGACCTAGTGAATCCAATTAATTTTACCGTGCAAAGAACATTTAAAGTAAAAGTTTATTCCCCAAGAATAGGAGCCCGGTTGCTTTTGAAAGTAGAGAATCCAGCCAATGGTGCACAGAATTATGAGAAAGAAGCCACAACTACAACAGCCAATGCCTGGGAGGAGTTGACCTTTGATTATTCAGCGATTAATACCGGCTTTTCTTATTCAAGAGTGGTATTCATTTTTGATCTGGGTATTGCTGGAGACGGATCTCCAAACTTTACCTTTTATTTTGATGACATCACACTTAATTAATTTAAAAAATCTAGATCATGATAACAATAAAAAAATCATTCACTGCACTTTTTTTGCTGGCAGTAGTTTTTAGCAGCTGTAAAAAAGCAGAATATACATTTGGTGATATTATTACACCAACCGGCCTGGCCATTACCACAGTTGTGGTTGGTACCGATGCCGCAAATCCTTTTGGCAACGGAACCGGTAAAGTAGATATTAAAGTAACAGCCGCCAATGCCATCACTTATAAAATAGATTTTGGCGATGGCACGGTAGCGCAGATGGTACCCTCGGGTATAATTACTTATAAGTATGGAGCCCCCGGTACAGCCGAATATAATATTACCGTAAATGCCATTGGCACAGCAGGTGTTATGAGTACGCTTACCAAAAAAGTAAAAGTGTTTGTAAACTTTCAGATACCGGCAGCTATTTTGCAGAACCTTACCAATGGTTCATCCAAAGTATGGAAAACAGACCATGATGCTCCCGGGCATTTTGGAGTAGGGCCCAATAATGAATTTTCGCCCATCTGGTATTCTGCAAGTCCCAATTCACGGGAGGCCTGTGCCTATGATGACGATATCACATTCTCAAAAGATGCCAACGACAATGTTAAAATGTCAATTGATAATAAGGGCGCATCATTTTCTATTGGCGCAGCCACTGCTTTTTATGGCTTTGCAGGCGGCGATGGTTGTTATGCTATAAATACCGGTGGTTTAAAGTCGCTGATATTTATGGATGCAACTTCTACTTCAACTCCGGCACAATCAACCAGGATACAATTTACCGTACCCGGTAATGGCATCATCAATTTTGGAACAGGCGGAACCACCTATGAGATTTTATCTATAACCGATACTCAAATTCATTTACGCAATATTGGTATTGATGGCAATTCATGGTATCAAAAACTAATTAAAAAATAATGAACATGAGATTAGTAAAAAATACTGCCTTGTTGACCCTGCTTTTTATAGTACTGTTAAGCTGCAGTAAAGGAAGCTCAGGCAACGGTGGCGGTAACACCCAAACAGCACCAACAAACCTGGTGGTAACAGCTACTGCCAGTACCGATGGCAGTGGCAATGTAGCTTTTACTGCTACCGCCACCAATGCAGTTACTTATATTTTTGAATATGGTAATGGTATAATTGAAACAGTGCCCGGTGGTGTTATTACTTACAAATACACAACTGTTGGCAACATTACTTATACCGTAAATGTTACCGCAAAAAGCAGTTCTGGTTTAACCATTAATAAATCAATACAGGTAACAGTAAATACAATGAGTGGCGGAGCACAAACGTTGGTATTCAGTGATGAATTCAATATCAATGGCGCACCCGATCCAACCAAATGGGGTTACGATATTGGCACAGGAAGCGGGGGCTGGGGCAACAATGAATTACAATATTATACAAACAGGCTAGATAATGCAGTAGTTGCCGGCGGCACATTAAAAATCATAGCCAAAAAAGAAACTTTCAACGGCAGTGCATACACATCGGCCCGGTTATTATCTAAAAATAAATATTCGTTTAAGTATGGTAGGATAGAAGTGCGGGCTAAATTTCCCACTGGCGTTGGTACCTGGCCTGCAGCCTGGATGCTGGGCGATAACATAAACACTGTAGGCTGGCCAGCCTGTGGCGAAACTGATATAGTAGAGCATTTAGGCAGAGACCTCAATAAGATTTACGGCACCTTGCATTACCCCGGCCGTTCGGGGGGTAATGCCGATGGTAATACGATTATAATACCTGATGCAACAACAGCTTTTCACACTTATTCGGTTGACTGGTCGGCAACAAGCATTAAAATTTATGTTGATGCACAGTTGTATCATACAGTAAACAATTCAGCTGCCTTACCATTTAATCAGAATTTTTTCATCTTATTAAATATGGCCATGGGCGGCAATTTTGGTGGCGCAGTTGATCCTGCATTTACCAGTGCAACCTTTGAGATAGATTATATAAGAGTGTATCAGTAATATTTCACAACAGTGGTTTGCAGAGGAGCAGGGTTCTCTGAGTTTTCTCAGCTCCTTAGCGCTCTCTTCGTGAAACCAAGTGAAACCCAAATAAACATTGGTTGTAAAATGAGTTAGTACAAGCAGTTAGTTTTCTCATTTAGCAATCGTTATAAAGCGGATCGTATTCTCTTATCCAGGTAGATACCTCCGCTTTTATACAATCTTTTATGTTTTTAAAAAAACCCGGATGAACCAAATCACATCTATAATAGCAGGTTTTACAACGTTTATTTTATTAATAACTTTTCCTACCGTTGTTAAGGCACAAACCAATGTACGGGAGCCATTTGGTATGGAAGAAAAAATAAATGCCCTGCTGCTTAAAATGACCCTTGAAGAAAAAGTAGGGCAGATGAACCAGTACAATGGCTTTTGGGAAGTAACAGGCCCGGCACCAAAAGAAGGAGATGCCAAACGCAAGTACGATCACCTGCGCAAAGGCATGGTAGGAGCTGTATTAAATGTAAAAGGCACAGAGAATGTGCGGAAATTACAGGAAATAGCTGTTAAGGAAACAAGGCTTGGCATTCCATTATTATTTGGCTACGATGTAATTCATGGGCACAAAACCCTTTTCCCCATTCCTTTGGGAGAAGCTGCCAGCTGGGATTTGACGGCTATTGAAAAATCTGCAAGAATATCAGCCATTGAAGCTTCGGCTGTAGGTATTAACTGGACATTTGCCCCCATGATAGACATAAGCAGAGATGCCCGTTGGGGTAGGGTTATGGAAGGAGCCGGAGAAGATACTTACCTGGGAACAAAAATCGGCGTAGCAAGAATAAAAGGTTTTCAGGGGGATGATTTATCAGCGAATAATACTATTGCTGCAACAGCAAAACATTTTGCCGGTTATGGCTTTGCCGAAGCAGGCCGGGATTATAATACCGTTGATATTGGCACATCAACTTTATACAATATTATATTACCTCCATTTAAAGCGGCAGTTGATAACAATGTAAAAACTGTAATGAACTCTTTTAATGTATTGAACGGCGTACCGGCCACCGCCAATAAATTTTTACAAAGAGATATTTTAAAAGATAAATGGAAGTTTGATGGATTTATAGTTTCTGACTGGGGATCGGGAATGGAAATGATTGACCATGGTTTTGCAAAAGATTTAAAACAGGTTGCAGAACTTTCTGCCAACGCAGGCAGCGATATGGATATGGAATCGTATGCTTATATAGTACATTTAAAAGCACTGGTGGAAACCGGTAAAGTAGATATGAAAGTTATTGATGATGCTGTGAGAAGAATATTGAGGGTAAAGTTTGAGTTGGGATTGTTTGATGATCCATTCCGGTATTGTGATGCAAAAAGAGAAAAAGAATTGATCTATCATCCCGATCATATGGCAGCAGCATTAGACATGGCCAAAAAATCAATCGTATTGCTGAAAAATAAAAATCAACTCTTACCATTAAAAAAGAACCAGCAAAAAATTGCAGTTATTGGTGCATTGGCAGGTGATAAAAACAGTCCGCTGGGTAGTTGGCGCATTGGTAGCGACGATAGCAGTGCTGTATCTGTTTTAGAAGGGCTTAAAAAATATACCGGCAATTTTAAATACACAAAAGGTGCCGATGTTACTATTGGCAAAACTGATTTTATAAATGAAGTAAAGATTAATGAAACAGATAAAAGCGGATTTGCATCAGCCATTCAATTAGCAAAAACATCCAGCGTTGTCATCATGGTTCTTGGCGAAAATGGTTTTCAAACCGGCGAGGGCAGAAGCCGTTCCAAGCTGGACCTGCCCGGTGTGCAGCAGCAATTGCTTGAAGAAGTTTATAAGGTAAATAAAAATATCATCCTTGTATTAATGAATGGGCGGCCATTGGCAATTACCTGGGCCGATGAACATATTCCGGCAATAATAGAAGCATGGCAGCCGGGCACCCAAGGCGGTAATGCTATTGCACAGGTTTTATTTGGCGATTACAACCCGGGAGGTAAATTGCCTATGACTTTTCCAAGAACTGTGGGGCAGGTTCCCATCTACTACAATTATTATAATACAGGCCGCCCAGGGCCAAAGCCAGAAGTATTCTGGAGCCATTACAGCGACGAAAGCAATAAACCACTGTACCCGTTTGGCTATGGCTTAAGTTATACCACATTTGAATACAGTAACCTTAAGATTGATGACAACATTCAATCGCAAATAAAAGTAAGCGCAACAATTAAAAATACCGGCAGCTATGCTGGAGATGAAGTGGCGCAACTTTATATAAGAGATAAAGTTGCCAGCGTGGTAAGGCCAGTTAAAGAATTAAAAGGTTTCAGTAAGTTTAAACTGCTGCCCGGTGAGGTAAAAGAAATTGAATTTATTTTAACCGATGCTGAACTTGGCTTTTATAACAATACCGGTGAATTTATTGTAGAACCCGGTGAGTTTGATGTAATGGTAGGAACAAGTTCAGAACAAGCCATATCCGGAAAGTTTACCAGGAAATAATTTATTTAATAAAACGGACTAAGCAACCGGTGCTTGAAACAAAAAACCCAATATCACTATATCACTATTGGGTTTTTTGTTTGGCCTATTTAGTAAAATTTTGGACATTGCTGGTTCAATATTCCCTCAACTACGCTGCAATGGATAAAGAAAATAATATTAAAGAGAAAATAATGTACGGAAAAAAGATAGATGAACTGCTTTTAGAAATAGAAAGACGAAAGCATGATCAACAATAAATAATTAGCAACTGACATCCCTCAACCATAGAATACAACCACTGTTTTTGTTGGCTAAACAATAACAAATAGCTCCATTCGTAGCACGTTTGTTGACCTATTATACACTGTAAACTACGCAATATGTCTATACAACCTGATTATAATAATTTGCACTTTGAAACACTTGAAGTAATACTTAAGATGCATGTAAAACAACATGCTCAACTGGTTAAAGATCCTTTAGTGGGGTATAGTAAAATAGCAAACTTATACAATACCATTCTGCAGGTTAGGAGTGCTATGTTAACCAAAACTATATAACACTTAGCTTTTACTCTATTTAACATAATATTAATTATAGGTATTACAACGTAGTGTCTATTACAGTACAGCTTAGAGCCGCTCAGTGGCTATATTGTCTTGTCTTACCTATAATTAGTCGTTATGTATAAACAGGCCCACAATGCTTTCTCGAAATGCATTTTTGTTTTTCCCCAGAGATACTGGTGTATGAGCTGGGGCTTTTATAGAATTAGGATTCTTAAATCTATAAGGTCTGCCGCAGGATTTTGTGGGCAGATGACCTTATAGTGTTTGACTTAGGTATAGTATTGATCTAAAGTTTACTGTATATTACTACACCCATTGGTACTGTTTTATATAGGAAGTTGTATCGGTGTTATATACACATCACCAAGCCGTGACCGTTGTATGCTGTTTTGTGTTACCGCTTGCTATATCAAGTATATTTTAATTATTTTATAAATAAAACAACATGGCTTCAGGAAATATCAGCATTAGAGATTCAATAGGCAATACCCCTATGATAGCATTAAAAAAAATAGTACCGGCTAATAGTGCCCGAATTTTAGCAAAATTAGAAAGTGCCAACCCAACAGGAAGCATGAAAGACAGAATGGCTAAAGCAGTAATTGAAAGGGCAGAAAAAAAAGGGTTGATAAAACAGGGAAGTACTATTGTTGAATATACTGCCGGAACAACAGGCATATCACTCGCATTTGTATGTGCATCTCTTGGTTATAATTTTCATGCAGTTTTTTCGGATGCTTTTAGCAATGAAAAGAGAATTACAATGAAGGCCTTTGGAGCTACCGTTACAGATGTATTAAGTGATAATAAAAAAATAACGGAAAAACTCATCAAAGAGATGATTGAAACATCCAGGGGCTTAAGTGAACAAAATAATCACTGGTGGTCAGACCAATTAAACAATCATGATGCAGAGAAAGGTAATTATCCACTTGGTGATGAAATTTGGGAGCAATCTGAAGGCAGCGTTGAGGCTTTTGTACATACTGTAAGTACAGCACATTCCATTCATGGGGTAACTAAATCACTTTTAAAACATAACAATAAGATAGAAACATTTGCAGTTGAACCAGATGAGTCTGCAGTACTATCCGGGCGTGCTTCCGGCTCACACAAAATTGAAGGCATTGGCATTGGTTTTATTCCACCGCTATGGCAACCGGAAATTGTTACGGAGATTTTAACTGTTACTACAGAAGATGCAATGTGTATGGCCAGAAGACTTGCCAAAGAAGAAGGAATTTTTGCAGGCACATCAACAGGAGCAAATATTGCTGCAGCCCTGAGAATAGCTGAAAGGCTTGGCCCCGGAAAAACTGTAGCAACAATAATTGTCGATTCCGGACTGAGGTACATCAGTACTCCTTTATATCAATTATTATAAACAAAAACAGATTAAATAAAACAGTACACAACAAACGCAATATGGCGGCAGACGAATGCTGTATTTCAACTTCTGTTTTCATCACGGGGCGTTGGTTGCAAAGAAAAGAACATCTACAATTATGTTTTAGATTAACTATTCTACCTCTCCCCTTTTAGGATACTTCAACATCCTACTCCTGATTTTATCCGTATATAATTGGTGATAAGACCATTGTTAAAATCAGCTTTTACCTTTTTAGTATGCTATTGGCCTGCTATTATAAATGCCCAGTTAATTGATAACAGTTCAACTTTCAGAACCATTAACAAGGATAGTTATTTCCGTTTTCATTATGATAATGATTTTTTCACAAAATCGGATGAGTATTATTCGCAGGGCATAACACTGGAATATGTACATCCGGCAATAAAGAAATTTCCACTTACAAAATTATTATGGGCTCCATTTAAAACAGCGCCACAACATGGTATTGCATTTAATCTATTTGGGTACACACCTACCTCCATTTT
This sequence comes from Chitinophagales bacterium, assembly GCA_038257425.1. Lineage (GTDB taxonomy): Bacteria > Bacteroidota > Bacteroidia > Chitinophagales > Chitinophagaceae > Ferruginibacter. The sequence continues at coordinate 6,790 of JBBSJI010000024.1, read as the reverse complement.
AAGTGATAGTATTCTATATGGCGACAGGCCATTTAATGCCGGCATCTCTTTAAAAACATTTTTAATACAGGTTGATGATGTAAAGCAGCAACAAATAGCTACCGCATTCAGTATTGGCGTAATGGGGCCGGCAGCATTGGGTTACCAGATACAATATAACATTCACCGCTGGTTAAAAAACCCACTGCCACATGGCTGGCAATATCAAACTAAAAATGATATCATTGTTAACTACCAGCTGAATTACGAAAAGCAATTAATAAATGCCGGAAATCATTTTTTAATGAACACAACAGCCGAAGCAAGATTAGGAACACTTAATACCAAATTAAGTGGTGGAATTAATTTTATGGCTGGCCGCTTTAATAAAAGATACCAGCCGGTTAAAAATGAAAAAAGAAAAACTGAGTTTTATCTATACGGGCAGGGCAGGGTAAATTTTATTGGATATGATGCAAGTTTACAGGGCGGGTTATTTACCCGTAATAATCCTTACCGCATTTCCGCAGCTCATGTTACAAGAGTTAACTTTCAGGCAGATGCCGAAATAATTGTGAATTTTAAAAACCTATATCTTTCTTACACGCAGTCTGTGCTTACCAAAGAATTTCGTACGGGTAAATACCATCGCTGGGGCGGTGTAAGCCTGGGGTTTTCTTTGTAATAACATTTCGGCACGAACGCCAAAAACGGCAAACCGTGGGCAGACACGTTGCTAAGAAAAAAATAACTTTTTTTAGAACTTCGCACAGCTTTTATTCATAAATTTAGCTTTGGGTTACCGGGCGCACCAAAGTCTATTTCGCAACTTTCAAAAATACCAACACATTAGCCTTGCATATTTAAACATAAATCTTATAACCATTTAAATAATAGATTATGAAAATTATCAAAATAATACCACTCACATTTTTTATAGTTGTTGCCTTAAACCAGGCGAATGGACAATCCAAAGAACCATCTGCTGAGCACAAAAAAATATCGGCTCTTGTAGGGCGTTGGACTCTTCAAGGAATGGAGAATAGGTATCTTGAAATTTGTGATATGTATCAAGGTGGGTATTTTTTAGTATGTAATACAGAATTCAAAACAAAAACAGGGGGAGTTAGTAAAGGTGTAAGTATTATTGGTTACTCAATTGAAGGTAAGCATCTAACATACTATCATTACGGCAGTTCTGGTCAGGCTCAAACATTAACAGGAAGAACGGATGAAGAAGGAAACTTTTATTTTGAAGGAGAAGAACTCATACAAGGTAAACTGACTAAAACCCGGGTTGCCATGAAAAAAGCTGGAGAGAATTATAACTTTAAAGAAGAGACATCTGTAGATAATGGGGCATGGACGACTTCAGCAGAGATTGTTTATATAAGATCAAAGTAATGAGAGTCTAACTGCTAACAGGCGGTTAATTAATAATGTATAGTATGAAAAAGGAGCTGTCAGCAAAACAACGTGAACAACTACTCAACACATTACAAGCCCGCTTTGAAAAAAACATGAAGCACCATAAAGGTATTGAATGGGCCACAGTACAGGCAAAGTTGAAGGCTGATACCGGAAAACTCTGGTCGATTAATGCAATGGAAGAAACCGGTGGTGAACCGGATGTTGTTGGACTGGATAAAAAGACGGGTGAATACATTTTTTATGATTGTTCAGCAGAAAGTCCAAAAGGCCGCAGGAGTATTTGTTACGACCATGAAGCACTGGAGAAAAGGAAAGAACATAAACCCGATGATAGCGCTGTGCAGATGGCAGCCGACATGGGTATTGAACTGTTAACGGAAGAGCAATACCGGGAGCTGCAAAAGCTTGGAAATTTTGATACCAAAACATCGAGCTGGTTAAAAACACCTGCTGATATCCGAAAACTGGGCGGAGCCATCTTTGCAGATTACCGCTTTGGAACTGTGTTTGTGTATCACAATGGTGCAGAATCGTATTATGGCGGCAGGGGTTTCAGAGGTTGGCTGAAGGTTTAATTAACCCGGTTAAGTTTTATTGAGCAGCCTTCTCCATCGTGTCAAGCACATTTTCTTTTCTATGATCGGGGTAATATCTGTGGCTTCATTTGTTGTATCAGGATACATGTTTGTAGTTTACTTTTTAAAACATAATTCTATGCCAGTTTTGTAGGCATCAACTCCACTACCCTTTCCGGCTGCTTTGCATTCATGGTAAAATTTCGTTTCTTTAAATATTCATAACCAAAAAAAACGCTATGGCTAAGTTAGCAGTACTTAAAACCACGCAAAATGAATTAAGTATTGAGCACTTCCTCAATAGCATTGAAAATGAGCAAAAGCGTAAGGACAGCCAGGCGATCATTAAAATGATGGAAAAAGCTACAAAGGAAAAACCTAAAATGTGGGGCGCTTCCATTATTGGTTTTGGCAAACTAAGGATCAAGAGCCCTACCAGCGGACGTGAAGTTGAATGGTTCAGGATCGGCTTTTCACCCCGTAAAACTAATTTGTCGATCAATTTTGTAAGCCTAAAACCACATGCTGCTGCCATGGAAAAATTAGGCAAATACAAAGCGGGTATGGTTTGTCTTTATATCAATAAACTGGAAGACGTGGAATATAAAAGTTTTAGAAAAGATGATCAACGCAACTGTAAAATGATCTGTAACAGAATAGTTACTGCTGTACTTGTCGAAGAGAATCAGCAGTAATTTTTGTAGCAATACCAATCCGCATCAGGTCCAGTTCTTCCAGGCGTTGCTCCTTTTTCTTTATATCAAGTTTGTAGCGGGTTATTTTATCCTCATGGTCGCTCAGCCTGCTTTTTGCCTGCCTGGAATCCTTTGCTTCATTATATGCTTTTTTAGCTTTTCTTTTGGCTGTTTTTGCATCACTAACATTGCCGTTGGTAGCTTTAGAAGCCTGATCGCTGCTGGCATTAGCTGCTTTGTCTGCATCATTATCAGCATCCTTTGCCCTTGACTGGTAGCCCGGCAGGTCATTCTGCGCAATGCTTAGCTTGGCATTAAGTGATGCCAGGTCATTACGCACATTCACATATTCTTTATTCAGCTTGGCTGTATCATCGATCGTTTTATATTTTTGAGCAAAAGCAGTTGATGCTGTGAAAACGAGAGCCAATAAATAAAATAAGCGGAAAATTTTTATCATGATATTTTTTTTGATGAAGAATACCCGGAATAATTTTAATGTACCCAGGTCTGGTTGAATATAAGCATAATCTGTACCAACTATCCCGGTTACTGTTAAAGCTTTGGTTCCGTCATTATAAGTATTGCCATTTTGGTGCACTCAAGCTTACGGTACGGTTATTGGTTCAATAGCAGTACACTAAAAAAAGATCATGAACAATCAAAAACAATTTGGCGTTTGGATGGATAACCACCAGGCCGCAGTAGTAGGTAGTAGTACTGAAGATGGACTTTTAACCCTGCTTGCTCATGTAAAGGGTGAGGAGATTGGTCAAAATTCCAGTGAAAAAAATTCCAATAACCATGAGAAAACTGTACAGGCAAAATTCTTTAAAGAAATTGCTTCACATATGGTTAATGCCACACATGTGCATGTAACAGGAACAGGACAGGCACAGGAGCAATTCATTCATTACCTGGCTGCCACTCCACAATTCAAGGATATCAAGACCGAAGAGTCTACCTCCAATAAAATGAGCGACGAAAGACTGGTTGAATATATTACCGGAAAATTTTAACAAAGGCATAGGCAACAGCGATCTGTAGACAGGTGCTGTTGCTTTAATTCATTCCTTCCTGTCAGGCTTTCGGCCCTGGCTATTAGTGTTATATTGTTGTACGTTTCTTTTATTTATCCAGCTTCACAAAACTAACCAGGTCCCCTCTCTTTAAAGTATCCGTAGGAAATAAGAATTCTTTTTTAAATCCTTCCAACAATACACGGGAGTTTCCGCCGGGGGCTTTTTGTGCTGAGGCTACTCTGTAGGTGCCGCTATCTATTTTTGTTGCTTTACATGCGCCCAGGCCCAGTGCAATAAGGCAGCAGAGAATAATTGTTTTCATATACTTGAATTTGAAATAAATTAATACAAAACAATGCCAGTTTACTGTTCAGCACAGCTTTTGTGTATAATTAAAACATCTTGTAACCTGAATAATATCAATACCAGCAACAGGAACGAACTGGCCTTATTGTAGAAAGATTGGAAAAAAATCCCGGTACGTGGTCTTTAATCACCGTAATTAACAAACCCTTCGTAAAGAAGGGTTTGTTGGGAATGACAGCTGCTACTCATTTTTTTGTTTTATGGTTCCGTCCTTTTTAACCTTGTATTTTATTTTGTGTTGTTTATTATCCTTCCACACTTTTGGCCCTTTGTAATTTATCTCGTAGCGGGTGTCTGCATCGGTCATGGTTAACCAGGATGGTAACCGGCTTGCTTCCACCCATTCAACAATGGATTCATCATAAAACCAATAATTGCCTGTTACATCACTGAAATAAACATTTTGTGCCGGATAGAACCAGTACTTAGTGCTTTCCTGGGCAACCAGCTTAGTGCTTACAGAAAACAGCAACAGTATTCCAAAAATTATTCGTTTCATGATATATATTTTTAGGGTAAAAATATTTTCAGATAAAAACTCAAAAGCTATGCCATTAGTGTTGATATAATCATAATTCAAAAAAAACTCTTTGTATAAACCTATTAATATCAATTTCTTAACATTTATCTTTCAATAAATGGCATTTATTTTGTCTTTTAAATATTAAAAGCACAAAATGATCTATAATATTACTATTGCCGTATCCATCATTGCAGTTGTACCCGTTATTATATTTGCACTGGTTAAAAGCAGAGAAAAAGCAAAACGGGTAAGGGTTTCAGAGGAAGGCTATGAAACAGCCTACGATGTCCTGTTTACCAAAAGGAAGCCTAAAAAATACCGGGTTGCCTGATGCAACGATTTACAGATTGTAGAAAATATACCCTACTATGATTGGTTTATAAGGGAGAAAAAAATTATTGACTGCATCTATCCTTTTTATAAAATAAATCTTTCTGTAAATTACATAAGCCCTTACTGCAATAAAAATGAACAGACAGCACCATTATAATCTTACTGTAACCTGGACAGGAAATACGGGTACCGGAACCTCTGCATATACTGCCTATAAAAGAGACCACAACATAGCTATTGATGGTAAAACGGCTATTCACGCATCTTCTGATACTGCCTTTAGAGGCGATAAAACAAAACACAATCCCGAAGAACTTTTACTGGCATCGATTGCAACCTGCCACATGCTTTGGTATTTACATGTATGTGCAACGGCTGGTGTAATTGTATCAGCTTATATGGATAATGCCACAGCCATAATGGAAGAAACAGAGAATGGCGGCGGAAAATTTACAGCAGTAACCTTATACCCTGTTGTAACAGTAACACAGGCTGCTATGATTGAAAAAGCAAATGAACTGCATAAAAAAGCAAATGAGCTTTGTTTTATTTCCAACTCACTTAATTTTCCTGTTCATCACCAACCGGTATGTAATGCAGATGCCTTGTGAAGGTGAATATTTTCAATTAGCCCATCCCCTGAACTAAGCGTATTTTTGCAGCTATGCAACAAATAAACATTCCTCTTATTTTAGAGAACCTCAACCTTCCTTCACTCAATGAAATACAGCAGGCTTCGCTGGAAGCCAATGCTAAAAATGATAATGTAGTACTGTTATCCCCTACCGGCTCTGGTAAAACCATTGCTTTTTTATTACCACTGCTGGAAACGATTAACCCGGAAATAAACAATGTACAGGCTTTGATAATAGTACCCAGCCGTGAGCTGGCTATACAGATAGATGATGTGTTCCGTAAAATGCAGACCGGCTTTAAAGTTACCCTTTGCTATGGCGGACATAAAAGAGAGACAGAAGAAAATAATTTAATAGAAGCGCCCACATTAATAATTGGTACTGCAGGCAGGCTGGCCGATCATATCCGCCGCAATAATTTTGCACTGGATAATATTACCACACTTGTACTTGATGAATTTGATAAGTCGCTTGAACTGGGTTTTACCGAGGAAATGTCTTTCATCATAGGTTCACTTAAAAATGTAAAAAAGAGAATACTTACTTCAGCAACTTATGCTGTACCCGTGCCTGATTTTATTGGTTTAAAAGATCCTGTGCGGCTTGATTTTTTACCCGAGGGAGAACCTGATAATATGCTTGAAGTGAAGACCATCTTCAGTCCGGATAAAGATAAGATTGACACGCTCTTCAACCTCATCTGTTATTTAGGCAACCGTTCTACAGTTATTTTTTGCAATCACCGGGTATCTGTTGAACGTACTAGTAACCTGTTAACTGAAAAAGGCATACTGAATGTTTTTTACCATGGCGGCATGGAGCAGCAGGAAAGAGACAGCGCACTCTGCAAGTTCCGCAATGGCACAAGCAATATTCTGGTAACAACCGATCTTGCCTCACGTGGACTTGATATTCCGAATATCCGCTACATTGTTCATTATCACCTGCCCGATACAGAAGATGTATTTACACACCGCAATGGCCGCACAGCCCGTATGGATGCCAGCGGTACAGCCATTTTAATTTTATCAGAAGAAGAAAAATTACCAGCTTACATTGGTGAGGTAGAAAATATAGAAATAACAGGTGATCATCCAATTCCTGAAAAACCAAAATGGAGTACTTTGTTTATTGCTGCAGGTAAAAAAGATAAGGTGAATAAAATTGATATCGTAGGTTTTCTTTCCAAGAAAGGAGAACTAAAAAAAGAAGATATTGGTATTATTGAAGT
>JBBSJI010000023.1:0-36666 GCA_038257425.1 Chitinophagales bacterium | reverse complement strand
GATGTAGCAAATCCGATCGATTTTTCCAGGGGTATGCCACCCAGATTAACCATCGGTAATGATAATTCTTTGGGAGAGGAAATACAAAAATTGCTGCCGGAAACTAAAGTGGTGAAAGCATTTAATACGATCAATTATGAACTAATGGTAAATCCCGGTCAGTTGAATAACGGCCATATTGATTTGTTTATTTGCGGTAATGACGAAGCGGCTAAAATAACCGTAACAGAGTTACTGATTAAAGAGTTTGCATGGAAAAGAGAATGTATAGTAGACCTGGGTGAGATTAAACATGCAAGGAGTACAGAATCTATGCTTCTTTTTCTTATCAGCCTTACTATGAAGTATGGGACTTTTAAAAATGGAATTAAAATACACAGGTGTTAAGCTTTCTAAAAACAATATGCACACCAAACATTATAAAACAAAATTTTTAAACTATAAATTTTTTTATATGAAACAGTTCTTTTTTTCTACAGCTTTATTATTGGTTGGCTTTTCTACATATGCTACCATCCGCACAGTAAGCAATAACCCATCCACCCTGGCACAGTTTAATACCATACAGGCTGCTATTAATGCCAGCATTAGTGGGGATACGGTTTTTGTACATGGGAGCCCCAACCTTTATGCTGATTTTACGATTACCAACAAACAACTCGTAATAATTGGCCCGGGCTGGGCACCCAATAAACACCTGCCTTTAACAGTAATGGTAAATAATTGTACAATTAACGGTTCATCCTGCAGCAACACCGAAATTCAAGGTATTGTATTTAACGTAGGTGTTTTTATAAACACCGCAAACCCTCCAGACAACATGCGGTTTATACGCAATCGATTCTTAAATCAAGGAGTTGCACTATCTTTTCAACCTGCTACCTATAGCGGTTATTTATTTGAAGGCAATGTATTTGACAATGCTTCTGTCACAGCGAATCAATCGGCTACCTATCAGAACTTTCTATTTCATAATAATTATTTTTATGGCAAAGCCGGTTCGCAGGATGCTTCCATTGCCGGATTTACAAATGCTGTAAATGTAGTGTTCAATCACAATCTTTGGTTTGGCCCGGCGTCCGTACAAAACTGTTTTGGCACTAATTGCCAATTTTTAACGATTACCAATAATATTTTTGTACGTCGAAATGCTGCTAATGCTAATTCTTCAAGCACATTTAGTCATAATATCACTTTTAATGCAGGCATTAATAACCCCTGGGCAGTTAATGGTAATGTGAATGTCGGGGGTAATGTAGAAAATCAGGATCCACAAATGGTAGACCAGGCTGCAGTGAATGCCGGTAGTAATAATCCTTTATTAGATTTTACTATTGCAGCAGGCCCAGCCAACAACAGCGGCTCCGATGGAAAGGATATGGGCTTATTGTATGATGCAGCAGGTAGCCTTAACTGGACCATCAGCCGGGGCAGCAGGTTACCTTATATTTTTAGTATGAACATCATCAACCCAACCATTGCTCAGGGGGGTACATTAACTGTAGAAGTAGAAGCCAGGAAAAATAATTAACCCCCATCCCCACCGTCTGGCGGGGTTTTAAATGCGAAGAAGATGAAAAGATTGTTGATATTATTTTTTGCGCTATTGATGATGCAATTTGCTATTGCGCAGGGTTTCAGTAAAGCGGAATATTTTTTTGATACTGACCCGGGTATTAATAATGGAACACAAATAACACTTAGTGGAACAAGCGATACCTTAAATTTTTCAGCACCTATTTCCACTACTTCATTAGCCACCGGATTCCATTTTTTAGGATTAAGGGTAAAGCATAATGATGGCACCTGGGGCCTGTTTGAAAAAAGGGGATTTTATATTTCCATAACAACCAGCGATGTAGCCAATATTGTTGCGGCCGAATATTTTTTTGATACCGATCCCGGTGTGGGCAATGCAATGGCTACATCAGTTGGTACCAGCGGGGCGGTTGTAAATTTTACTGCAAGCATTCCAACTTCCTTGTCATCCGGATTTCATTTTTTATCAATTAGAACAAAAGATGCAAATGGTATTTGGGGGTTATTTGAAAAACGGGGTTTTTATATTTCCACCAATATAATTGATGCCGCAAATATAGTTGCGGCCGAATATTTCTTTGATACCGACCCCGGTGTGGGCAATGCAACTGCCACATCAATTGGTACCAGCGGGGCAGTTGTAAATTTTACTGCAAGCATTCCAACTTCTTTATCATCCGGTTTTCATTTTTTATCCATTAGAACAAAAGATGCAAATGGTATTTGGAGTTTATTTGAAAAACGGGGATTCTATGTTTCTTCATTAGCGGTTAATGCCCCAATTATTGTAGCTGCAGAATATTTCATTGATAGTGATCCGGGTTTTGGAAACGGAATACCGATTACAGTACCCGTGCCTGGGGATACCATACGACAAACTTTATCGCCGCCAGTGGCAGCACTGCCATTGGGCAATTATACCCTTGTTATTCGTTATAGAGATGCAGGCGGAGTATGGAGTCAGCAGGAGGGGCGGCCCTTTACTGTTTGTACTATTGATGGCCCTTTATCACAAATGACCTACCAGGTAGAAGGTAATTCAGTATTTTTTACCAATAATTCTTTAAATGCCGATACACTTACCTGGAAGTTTGGTGACAATACACTTGATACTGTTAGTAATCCGGTGAAGACATATTCCACAGCAGGTATAAAAAATGTGCAATTAATTACTGGCAACATTTGTGGGTTAGATACATTAACAGCGCCTGTTGAAATAAGAGGGTTGCAACGTGTAAACCCCAACCGGGCTGGTAATGCCGGCATAAGCACCCTGATGTTTGAAGGTTTTGGTTTTACAGGTGCTACAAATGTTAAACTGATGCTCGGGGCTCAGGTATTTAATCCCGTTGCAAAGTTTCTTGTAAACAACAATCGCATTCGTGCCAATTTTAATCTTACCGGTTTTGCCCCCGGCACATACAGGGCTATAGCTACATTGGGCAGTGCATTTGATACGTTAAATAATGCAGTTATTATTGAAAATAATATACCCGTAGATATAACCCTTGCTATGCCAACTGGCAGGCGGTTGGTGAGGCCGAACCGTATTGGTTTTGGTGCTACTATTTCTAATAACGGCAGCCACGATGCAGTGATGGTGCCTTTTGTAGCAGCCGCAAATGTACTTCCCGGTGTGGCAACTGCAAATTTCAATCTCTTTTCCTATGCCTTTATGGTTTCATTGCCAACAGAAGGAGTTTTTCAACACACGTTTCAATACCTAAGTAATAATGCTGTACCTATTGAAGTAATGCAGTCCAATATGCTTGATTCGGCACGTAAAAGACATCTTGTGGCCTATTACAAAGTACGGATACCGGGGCATTCTTCGGTGAGAGAAAACTTAAAGAATAACAATCCATCCAGCCCCTTATATGCTTTTCAGTCCGGGGCAATAGTAATGCAACAGCTATTGGATTCTTATGCCTTGCAGGATACCATTCACTCAGATTATAAACCCTGCTACAGTTCTTTTTTAAAGCATGAAGTAGAAAAACAATTGAATATTACCGTAAATGAAGCAAACTGGAATACCTGTTTTACTGCTGCATTTGATACGTTGATGAGAACACTTGCCCGTATTTCGCAAAACCCGTTATTAGAAAATTACGCCGTGCCTATGCAGGCAGGGTTCTCTGCATTGCTGGCAAAAATGGCAGACTGCCCCGGTAGCGGTGTTCCTTCAAATTTGGGCGGCATACCATTTAAACGAATCATACAAGGCGTAGTAAATAACTGGATCTATCTTGAAGATATTGATTCATTGGATAGTGATTGCATAGATACATCCATACAAGTACTGCAGGGAAGGATGAGTAACAATTTTACAGGAAATATTAACGGAACTGCCGGCAGAATAGCCGCAGGGAATTGTGCCGACTGCCCAGGAGCACAAATCTTTCCGGAAATGTGTGATCAGTGCTTACCTTTTTTGCAAGCAGGAAAAGTTGGAAAAAAACTAAAAGTAAAAGGAAGGGCATGGGGAGCCAATTCTGCGGTAGCCGGTTGCCAGGAATGGTGTGAATCCACCTCAATAGATCCTAATGCCAAGTATGGTCCCGGAAACAATAACGACAGGAAATATATCAATCATAGAGATGATATTGCTTATACCATCACATTTGAAAATATTGCAACAGCAACGGCACCGGCTGCCTTTGTAGAAGTAATAGATACGATTGACAAAAATGTATATGATATTAATACTTTACAACTGGGGCAATTTTCATGGGGCGATAGTGTGATAACGGCAGAGCCTCACGAAAAAAATGTTTCTTATCTCAAAGATATTCGCCCCGTTCATCCAAATTATTTGCGTATTGATGCGGTTACAGATACGGCATCGGGAATTGTTAGGTGGCGGTTCTGGACAGTTGATACAGTTACTCTTCAATTAACAAGCAGTCCTACGGAAGGATTTTTGCCTCCAAATGTAGATGGTATTAGTGGTGCAGGGTATGTTACATATACTATTGCGCCTAAATCAACAGTTACCAATGGCACTATTTTAATAAACAAAGCCATTATTATATTTGATGAAAATGCACCTATCATCACTAATGAATGGGAACACAGAATAGATACATTGAAACCTTCCAGTGCTGTAAACAGTTTGCCGCCAATAACCAATACCATAAATTTCAATGTTTCGTGGAGTGGAACCGATGCGCATGCAGGAATTGACCTGTACAGTATTTATGTTTCTATTAATGACAGCGCATACAAAGTATGGAAATCATTAACCGCTCTTACCTCCGATACTTATACAGGGGTGTTTGGTAAAACATATAAATTTATAAGCGTTGCATTGGATAAAGCCGGCAATTTTGAAGACCCACCATTGGATGCATTGAATAATCCCGATGCAGTTACCACGGTACAGATAGCCCTGCCGCTGAACCTGTTGAGTTTTACTGCAAGGAAAACAACAGATGGAAGGAAAGTTGATCTGGCCTGGCAAACAACCAACGAAGTGAATGTGTCTCATTTTGAATTGCAACGAAGCGCCAATGGATCGGCTTATACAACATTAGGAAGAGTGCAGGCAAGAAACAGCATCAATGGTGGTTTGTATAGCTGGCAGGATATAGCCCCGCTTCCAACAATCAATCACTACAGGTTAAGAATTGTGGATATTGATGCGGCTTATAAATTCAGCCCTGTACGGTTAATCAAAATGGAAATCCGGAACGATATACTTGTTTTCCCTACAGTTACTGACAACCTCGTGTTTGTACAGTCAGATAAAGAAGTTATGGCTGAGCTATTCAATGCATTGGGAATAAAATTACAAAGTAAAATGGTGAAAGGCAATGCTGTTTTTGATCTCTCAGCCATGCCGGCAGGAATATACATACTGCGGGTAAGTAAGGAAGGAAAATCATTCAAGATAGTGAAACAATAAAATGACCAACGCTTCAAACCATAGCCCCATCTTCATGGGGTTTTTTATCTTGCCTCATCGGAGAAATCATTTTCTTCATCGGGTTTCAGTACCGGCTCATTCAGTTCAACCACCCGGTTCTTAACCATCCTTTTCCGCATAACCATATTCAGCATTTCAACAACAAACGAAAATGCCATACCAAAATAAATATAGTTTTTAAGGTTGAGCTGGTGGGCCCCTTCTGCATTCCATCCTTCAATGATCAGGCTAAGGCCAATCATTACCAGGAATGATAATGCCAGCATTTTTAAGGTTGGATGTTTATGAATAAATGCAGAGATCTTAGGACTGAACAGGAACATGATCGTCATGGCAATTACAACTGCAGCAATCATGATCTCTACATATTTTGCGGTACCGCCTGCGGTAATGATACTATCGAAAGAAAAAACAGCATCAATAAGCATGATCTGGCCAATAGCATTTCCCAGTGTTATCTTTTTATTTTTTTGCTCAGATGCATTCGGATCTTCACCTTCAAGCTTATGATGTATTTCCATGACCGATTTATAAATAAGGAATACTCCACCGGCAAGCATTACAATACTGGCCAGGTCAAACCCTTTTCCAAAAAGAGTAAACACCGCTTTTCCTTTTTGTGAAAGTAGCCAGCCCAGCCCCATTAGCAATAAACTACGTGAAAGAATACCGGTGATCATCCAGATCCTCCTGGCCTTTTTCTGGTCTTTATCTTTTTGAAGCCGGTTTAGAATGATACTTACAAAGATTACATTATCAATACCCAGTACAACTTCCAATACAACAAGGATTAAAAAACTGATAATGCTTTCTGATGTAAATAAATGTTCCATGTGATTATTTAATATTGAATATTGCTTATTAAATATTTATTGCCCATTGCCTATTGCTCATTTCCTATTGCTCATTGTCTATCACTTTGCAAATCCCTTTCACAATCCCCGGCCCTTCATAAATAAAACCGGTCCATACCTGAACGAGTGATGCACCTGCTTCAATTTTTTCTTTTGCATCGGTGCCTGTAAAGATACCACCACTTGCAATAACGGGTATTTGTCCATTTGTTTTTTGATGAATATACTTTACAATCTCGGTGCTTCTTTCTTTTACAGGTAAACCACTTAAACCGCCGGCTCCAATGGTTTGTAGTTTGTGGTTAGTGGTTTTTAATCGCTCTCTGCTGATTGTTGTGTTTGATGCTACCAGGCCATCTAATTTTATTTCAAGTGCCAGATCAATTACATCATCAATCTGTTCAGTTGTAAGATCTGGTGCAATTTTTAATAAGATTGGTTTAGGGTTTAGAAGTTTAGCGTTTAGGTTTTGCAAGTTGGTAAGAATTTTTCTTAACGAATCTTTTTCCTGCAACTCCCTTAAGCCTGGTGTGTTAGGACTGCTTACATTCACCACAAAATAATCTACGTAATCATGCAATGCTAAAAAACATTTTTCATAATCTTTCCATGCATCTTCGTTGGGCGTTACTTTATTCTTACCAATATTGCCGCCGATAATTAAGCGTTGCCCGTTTTTCGGTGTTCGTTGTCCGGTTTTTAATTTCCAAAACGCTAATCTTTTTGTAATCGTCTCAACACCATCATTATTAAATCCCATGCGGTTAATAAGCGCCATGTCTTTTGGTAAACGGAATAAACGGGGTTTATCGTTTCCTGCCTGCGGAAGTGGTGTTACCGTACCAATTTCTACAAAACCGAAGCCGAGTGCTTCCAGTTCGTTCAGGTACTTGGCGTTTTTATCAAAGCCTGCACCAAGGCCAACTCTGTTGGGGAATTGAATATGGAATATTGAATATGGAATATTTTCCTGTGGGCTGAAACTTGAAGCAATCATTTTTTTAATGACGCCAACCCTGCAAAGCAACCGCAAACCATTCATTGAAAAATAGTGAACCCATTCAGGATCAAAGCAAAATAAAATGGAACGAAGTACTTTATACATTTGGCGCAAAAATAAGTCACTGTAATCAGTTTTTTGTTTTCGCTCAGAAATTATAACTTTGGTATATAAAGTTGCATAAACAACCTTTTTTAGGTTTGTCGTTTGAAGTTGATAGTTTGTGGTTGATCCTTTTATTACAGGAAGCCCTTCTGAATTTTATAAACTACAAACCACAAACTATAAACTACAAACTTTTTACCATGCAGGAAGCATATATAGTAGCAGGATACAGAACAGCCATTACCAAAAGTAAAAAAGGCGGGTTTCGTTTTTACAGGCCCGATGATCTGGCAGTAGATGTAATTAAAGGTTTGCTGGCATCAGTACCCCAACTGGATGTAAAAAGAGTGGACGATGTAATTGTAGGTAATGCTGTACCCGAGGCTGAGCAAGGCTTGCAGGTAGGCAGGATGATATCGGCCAGGGCCGTGGGTATTCATGCACCGGGCATAACCATTAACCGGTATTGTGCCAGCGGACTGGAGAGTATTGCTATGGCTACGGCAAAAATCCGCAGCGGTATGGCAGAATGTATTATTGCAGGCGGTACAGAAAGTATGAGCCTGGTTCCTACTGCCGGCTGGAAAGTTGTACCGTCTTTTACTATTGCAGAAACAGAACCTGATTATTATTTGGGTATGGGTTTAACAGCCGAAGCGGTTGCCAAAGAATATGAAGTGAGCCGTGAAGATCAGGATGCTTTCAGTTATAACAGTCATGTAAAGGCAGGTAATGCCATTAAGGAAGGGTATTTTAAATCGGGCATTTTACCCATGACGGTAAATGAAGTTTACCTCGATGCCAAAGGCAAAAAACAAAAAAGAGATTATATAGTTGATACAGACGAAGGTGTGAGAGCTGATACTTCTCCTGAAGGCTTGGCAAAACTAAAACCGGCCTTTGCCATGGGTGGATCGGTTACTGCCGGTAACTCTTCTCAAACAAGTGATGGAGCAGCTTTTGTAATTGTTATGGGCGAAAAGATGGTGAATGAACTGGGCTTAAAACCCATTGCCCGTTTGGTAAATTGTGCCAGTGCCGGTGTACATCCACGTATAATGGGTGTTGGCCCGGTAGAAGCCGTACCCAAGGTTTTAAAACAGGCAGGTATGAATATTTCTCAAATTGACCTGATTGAATTGAATGAAGCCTTTGCTTCTCAGGCCTTGGCCGTGATCCGTACTTTAGAATTAAACCCCGAGATCGTAAATATAAATGGCGGTGCCATTGCCCTAGGCCATCCTCTTGGCTGTACAGGCTGCAAGCTTACCATACAGCTTACCAATGATATGAAAAGACTTAATAAGAAATACGGCATTGTAACTGCCTGTGTAGGTGGCGGACAAGGCATTGCAGGAATTATAGAGAACATTCAGTAAAATACCTATCTTAGGGTTGGCAAAATAAACAATACCAGAGCAGCGTTATACGCTGGCAGGGAATCCAATAGAAAAAATATAAGACCCCTATTAAACTTTATCGGAATTAAACAGTCGGAACTATTTAATAAAACATAGTCACCAAAATAATTGCTATGGACAGAAGAGACTTCCTTACAGTGGGTAAAGCTAAAAAAGCTGCTCCTGTTAATCCGATAGCTATCGGATTTGCTTCCCCAACCCGAACATTAAGTGGTATAAATCCTTATACCGGTCCCTGGACAACCAACGAAGTCATCCATCTTTTAAAAAGAACCATGTTTGGTGCTAAAAAAAACGATGTAGATTATTTTGTTACCCGAACTATGAACCAGGCTGTGGATGAATTGCTAAACCCAACTGCTCCAGTGCCGGCACCACCGGTTAAAGAATATACCACATCTATCCAACCCGGTACACCCGATGCCAACATTGCACAGGGAACAACCTGGGTAAATGATATTAATAATGATGGTACCGTACAAAGTCAGCGCAGGGCATCTTATAAAAAATGGTGGACTGGTGTAATGATTAACCAGGACAGAAGTATAAGAGAGAAAATGGTTTTTCTGTGGATCGATCATTTTGGAAACGAAGCCAATGAGGTAGGAAATGGCAATTGGGTTTATAAACAACATGCAACCATCAGACAAAATTGTTTGGGTAATTTTAAACAAATGGTGAGGGATTTAACTGTGGATATTGCTATGCTGCGTTATTTGAATGGTTATTTAAACACCGCCTCTGCACCCGATGAGAATTATTCCAGGGAATTACAGGAATTATTTACGCTGGGCAAAGGCCCCGGCAGTCAGTACACAGAGGGGGATGTAAAAGAAGCTGCTAAAGTATTAACGGGCTGGCAGGTTAATGGAACCACTTATCAAACGGTTTTTAATGCTGCCCGGCACAGTACAGTAAATAAACAATTTTCTTCATTTCATAACAATACAGTAATTACCGGAAGAACAGGACCTACAGCAGGGGATCTGGAACTAAACGATTTGTTGAATATGATATTTGCCAATAATGAAGTGGCAAAGTTTATTGTACGAAAATTTTACCGCTGGTTTGTTTATTACGAAATTGATGCCGCTACCGAGGCCAATGTAATTACGCCGCTTGCAGATATTTTCCGCAGTAATAATTATAACATCGTACCGGTGTTAACTGTTTTGTTTAAAAGCGAACATTTTTATGATGTACTTAACCAGAGTTGTATAATAAAAACGCCTGCTGACATAGTTATTGGCTCGATGAGGGAGTATAATGTGAACATGCCCCTTGCTTCTGACTGGAACACAAGCTATGGGCACTGGAATACACTATACCAGTATATGTATTTAACAGGCCTCGATTTGCATGACCCGCCAAATGTAGCCGGCATGCCTGCTTATTACCAGGAACCTTTGTTTCATGAAATCTGGATAACTACCGACTCTTTACCCAAGCGTAACCAGTTTACAGATGTGATGACAAATACAGGATTTGCAAGAAATGCATTCAGGATGCAGTTTGACTTAGTTGCTTATGCAAAAACACTGACTAATCCCGGCAATCCAAATGACCTGGTTGATGAAGCATTAAAATATTTATACCGGATGAATTTATCGCCACAGGTTAAACAGCAAATGAAAACTCAAATGCTGCTAAGTAACCAGCAATATGATTATTACTGGACTAATGCCTGGAGTGCTTATATAGCAAGTCCTACGGTTGCCAATTTTAATATTGTAAATACCCGTTTAAAAGACCTCTTCAGGTATTTGATGAATTTGAGTGAATATCAATTAAGTTAATTAGTAAAATTATTTGCAATAAAAATATTCTTTATGAAAAGAAGAGAATTTTTAGGAAAATCGGCAGCAGTTACATTACCTGCTTTAATTGGTGGCTATTCGGTAAAAGCACTTAGCGAAAACTCGCCTTTGGTGCAGGCTTTAATGGGTACTGGTACCGATACCGACCATGTGCTAGTCATAATTCAGTTATCGGGTGGTAACGATGGGTTAAACATGGTAATACCAATAAGTACTTACAATTTATACAATGCTGCCCGTCCAAATATTGCCATTCCTGAAAACAGGATATTAGCATTAAACGGATCTGCAGAAACCGGGCTGCATCCCAGTATGACCGGTTTACAAAGCATGTACAACGATACTAAGCTAAAAGTTATTCAAGCCGTTGGTTATCCCCAACCAAATTTTTCTCACTTCCGGGCAACTGATATCTGGATGACTGCCAGTAACAGTACACAGGAAGTATATACCGGTTGGGCGGGCAGATATCTTAATTATGAGTACCCCAATTTTCCAAATGGTTATCCAAATGCGCAAGCCACAGATCCATTAGCAATACAAATTGGTTCTACGGCTACGCTTACTACACAAGGCCCCAGTGTAAATATGGCCATGAGTATTACCAGCGCCACTTCATTTTATCAGTTAATTAACGGCACCAACGATCCCGTTCCATCTACCAAGGCAGGTAAAGAATTAAGTTATATCAGAAATGTAGCAAAGCAAACACAACAGTATGGCAGTGTTATTACAGCAGCAGCAGCCAGGGTAACTTCTCAAAATCCATATCCCACAAATAACAGCCTTGCCGATCAATTAAAAATAGTTGCCCGGTTAATAAAAGGCGGATTAAAAACAAGGGTGTACATGGTAAGCTTTGGAGGCTTTGATACGCATAGCCTGCAAACAACTACAACAGATACAACCGTTGGAAATCATTCAACTTTACTTGGAAGAGTAAGTGCTGCCATCAAAGCTTTCCAGGATGATCTGGTTTTCTTAGAAATAGAAGACAGGGTAGTAGGAATGACATATAGTGAATTTGGCCGACGGGTAAAAAGCAACAGCAGCGTAGGAACCGACCATGGTGCTGCGGCTCCTATGTTTGTTTTTGGTAAGCCGGTAGAAGGTGGTTTTCTTGGTAATAACCCAACAATACCACCTGTGGCAACAGTAAATGATAATGTACCCATGCAGTATGATTTCAGGAGTATTTATTCCACCTTGCTGGAAAAATGGTTCTGTATCCCTAAAGCAACGGTGCAGGCGTTATTTCCGCCAAATATAAACGGCCAGTTACAGGATTTACCATTGATAAAAGGAAATACCTGTAAGGTGACTGCCCCACCACCAAATACTTCCGGAAGCACATTAATAACCAACTATCCTAACCCTTTCACTAATCGTACAGAAATAGAATTTAGTACAGCAGGTGGCCATACATTAATTCAAATAATTGATAACTCCGGCAGGTTGCTGTTAAATTTATTAGAGAAAGATTATCCGGCTGCCTCCAGAGAAAAAATACCCTTTGATGCATCTCATTTACCAAGCGGAGTGTATTATGCCCGTTTGCAAAATGGAGCTACACAGCAGGTAAGGCCTATGCTAAAGGTTAGGTAAAATTTTTATTTAAAAATAATTACAATAAAAAACCGTGTCCCCTAAGGGGACACGGTTTTTTAGATTTTCACCTCACCCAACCCCTCTCCAAAGGAGAGGGAACTGGATTGGCTTATCACACATTTTACTTTGGTATTAATCAGTAATCCGGTGCCCGGCATTAACCCAGTCAACTATTTTTTGTTTATCAATAGCAGTTAACTGAGCATTTGGAGCCGCTGGCATAAAAGAAGGGGTTCCGTCAACAGTTCTTATTTTTATTCTGTCCCAGGAACTTACTACACTATTATCCGAATCAAAGTTCTTACCACCGTTAACTGTACCGTTCAGGTGGCAAGGGCCGCAATAACCATTGATAATTGTTCGTACAGCAAAAAACTTTGGGCCATATCCATTAATAGTTAAAGATGATGTTCCGCTGCAGTTATTTGCATTTTTTACAGTAAGCGTATAGTTACCTGCTGCCAGGTTAAAGAAGTTGGTAGAAGCCTGAAAATTGTTACCACCAATACTATACTGAATCCCCGAACCGATAGGAGAAGTAACTGTAATGGTACCCTGCGACTGGCCGGTGATAGTATGTGTTATACTGGCAACCGGAGTTAAAGTTACACCCAGGCAAGGGTCTGGCGGTGGTGGCGGTGGTGGTGTTGTTGTGGTATCGGATTTTGAACAGCCGGTAAAAAAAACTGTTAGGATTATTACTAAAAATAAGTTTGTTTTTTTCATCCTGTTTATTTGTACAATAAATTTAGTGTAAATAAGTAAGCTATTAAAATTTAATTGGCTGTAAACAAGACAATAAAACCTGTAAGTTTATTTGCCGATCTATGATTGAAATTATTTCACTTAACAATTACTCCCTGTTTTTAAAAACCTCATTTACCATTTTTTGTGCAGCCGACTTTACAAATTTTTCAATTTCCGATTGTGGTATCAATCTTGTTTCTGAGAAGATCACATTACCCTGTTCAATAAACGGGGATGAACATGCATTATTACTGCTTACATTAATTTTGTAGTTACACGGATAATCGGTGCAGGGTGTATAATTATAAGTAAACGATCCGATAAAATCATTCTCTTTTACTTTGATAAGCCTGAATTCTAATTTTAACCCATAAATATTAAAATAATTGGTACAGTTTATCCTGCTTTCTATATTGCCTTTTCTTTTGCTTTGGGAAAAAAATGTAAAAGAATTCATTGGGTATTTTACATATTGAATAGTGCTTAATTCCAGTATCAGGTCGGTTTCGGTCAATTCTTTAATCCTGGAATAATCATTTACACTTTTATCTCCCAGTACTTTTTCAAATAATGCCCTGTCCCTTACTGTAAAGCCCCCTTTCAATAATTCCTTCTCAATAACATTATAAACATTTATGTCATTCAGATTATTGCTACCATCATTGTTTTTTGCTGTCTTTACATTCTTATCTTCTTCCAGCACTTCCCTGCTGGCATTGGGTACTCTTAATACAATGGTTGGATTAGTTGCATTTTTTAAAAACTCCAGTTTGCCCGAATTTTTTACTGTTTCATCTTTTTCGGGACTGAGTTTAAATACACCATTGTATTTGGTATCAGCAACTACACGCTTACTGGAAGAGCTTGCAATTGCAAAAATTAAAAAAATTAAGGAAACAGCACTTGCAGTTAATATTTGACTAGCTTTTTTCATAATTGTAAGTTTTTAAAGATGGGAATAACAAAATAAAAACAGTAATGATAATGGCATAAGTGAGTATATCAAACCAATCAAATGTGCCTTTAATAATTTGAAAGTGTTGCATGGCTTCTGTAATAAATGGCAAAAGCAATAATTGTATTTTTCCTGAAAACCTGATATACTTTAATTTAGCAAATGCAAATGCAATACAACAAAGCGCCAGACACCAGGCTATATCAGAAAAGTATCCGGTGAAAAACTGGCGTATGAAATTATTTCTTATGGTAAATGCATCTGCCTGTACAACCAAAAAATTAAACAAAATTATATCAGGTTGAAAAAGAAGGTAATTAAAATAGCCAGCCAGTAAGCTTATACCGGCAATAAAAAACAGTAAGTGATATTTACTTGATAATTTCATTTTTAGTTTTTTAAAACATACCATGCTTTAAATTACAGCAGTGTAAATCTGTTCAGGGTCATTTACCTGAACATTTCTGTAAAGATTTTTTTAAAATTCTTAGTCATTAATTGCAACAAATTATTTAATAGCATTGGCGGCAATTAGAATTCCCTGCTGTATGACAGTCATTTGAAGTTGTATAGCACAATCGTGTAGATGCGCCAAACCATTTTGTGCCACAACCTGTAGCAGGACAGCAACCCATTGTTGTTCCGCAACCACCACCACTGCTGGTAGGTTCTGTTTTAACGCAGCTGGTAAAAGTTGTTGATACAAGGCCTAATGTGGTAATAAATAACAGTACCAGCCCCAGTCCTATGGGTAAGCAGTACTTAAGCAATAAAGGTTTCATAATACATATATTTTTGGTTATAGAATCAATTTGCTGTTTCGTTTTGTTTTTTAAATGTAACAGGTGATGGTAAAACGGATTGTGTAATTGTTTTGATGGTATCATGCTCAATATAAAACGCCGTAGGAAAAATATCAGTGTATTGGCTGATGGTTTTTAGTGGCAGATCTACAATGCTAAAGTCGGGTTTAAAATTGTACATGAAAGCAATTTTGTCACTGGCCTCTCCGGTGGCAAAAGTCATCACACTATCTACCGTTTTGGTTATTTTATATTGCCTCAGATTCTCAATTGAATTCCAGCAGTGGGGGCAGGTATAGGTAAAGAAAAAAAGCAGGTAGGTGCTGTCAGGCGATGTTTTAATATATTTTGTTAGTGCTGTGTTTTTAATATGCTGATCCTGGAAACGATGCTTTGCCGCAACGGGTTTTAAAAAAGCCGGTATGGTAAAACTTAAACCGGCAATAAATAAGGCGGGGTAAATAACCATATTTACGAGTGTCTTTTTCCAATTACCCGTTGTCTCTTCTTCTTCTTTCGGATATTTTAAAAAAACAAACAGGCACATGATCATCAAAATTAAATTTCGTAAAAAAGTAAAACCGGGCGACATGTTGGTATGCTTTAAAGTGCCAAAACATCCGCAGTCATTTATGCCATGTACAAAATAGCCATACGCAAAAGCAAGTGTAAAGATCATCAATAACAGAAAGGCAAGCATTGAAAATAGACGGGGTCTGATTAGCAGGATTAAACTCATGCCAATAAATATTTCGGCAACAACAATAACCGGCGATAGGAGCATCAGGTATCCCAGGCCATATTGCTCAATAAGATTACTGAACGCAGTGGTGTCAATAATTTTTCCTGCACCGGAGATAAGAAATAGGAAACCGGTTATGATACAATAAATATGTAAAACTTTTTTTTCAAACATAGCAGTATTTTAAAATCTTAAAAAGCGTATTTACTTTTTTCTTACTCAAACCTAATGCACAATTATGCTTAATGAAATACAAAGACATCGGTATTTTTATATACCAAGTTCTTGGTAGTACAATAAAACTGAACAAAAAGTAAAAAAAGGAGGTTAATTAATCAATCCCTTGCCGTAGGCATGTTTCAGCAGCCCCGCCAAATTATGCGATTTGGTCTTTTGCATAATATTCTTACGGTGGGTTTCTACCGTGCGGTAACTGATGTGCAGTTCACCGGCAATTTTTTCATTGGTATATTCTTTACCCAGCAGTTTTACAATTTCAATTTCCCGGTCAGTTAATACAATCACATCGGTATTTTTCTTTTCGGCCACACCCTGCATAATGATCTCTTCCACTTCGGCACTAAAGTAATAACGGCCGCTCACCACTTTATTAATGGCTTCCACCAGTTCCAGTTTATCGGAGTTTTTTAAAAGATAACCCGATACGCCAATATGTATAAGTTCCGAAATAATTTCCCGGTCATTATAAGTGGTCAGCATGATGATCTTAATATCCGGCTTTGTTGCCTTGATCAATTTTGCGGCTTCCATACCATCCATACCAGGCATATTAATATCGAGCAGGCAAACATCATAATCATTCTTATTAACCAATTCCATCACCTCGTAACCATTACCAGCTGTAGCACTTACATCAAAGCTGCCTTCAGATTGCAACAATGACACAATGCCATCCAGCAAAATTTTATGATCATCGGCAATAAGTAATTTTATTTTAGGCATAATAAAAATCAGGTTAACAAATTTATTCAATCAAAAACATCCAGCTATACCAATATGTTGGTATTTATCAGCTCAGGCGTCATATGGTATTTCAACAATTACCGTAGTTCCTTTTCCGGGCAGGGAGTCTATCGCAATAGTTCCCTTTAGATATTCAACTCTCGAAAAAATATTTCCCATGCCAATCCCTTTTTTCTCATCCATTATTTTTTCGTAATTAAAACCCACCCCATTGTCTTCTATCACCAGATTAATATAGGTTGGGTATTTAATCAGTTGTAAGGTTACTTTTTGGGCAGCCGCATGTTTTACAATATTATTGATCAACTCCAGTATGATGCGGTAAATACTTATCTCTGTATTTTCTTCAATCCTTTCAGCAAAGCCATGTGCTGTAAAATTTATCTGCATGTTGGAGTGAGCAGTAATTTTTCCAATAAAGTTTTGCAGGGCAGCTTCCAAACCCAGTTTTGATAATGTTGCAGGCATGATATTGTGCGAAATATTTCTGAGTTCTGTTGATGCCTCATCCAGCAGATCAAGTGAAGCCTGGTATTTTTCCAACTCATCGGGAGTGAATATTTTTTTGCTTTCTTCCAGCGATGATAATTTTAGTTTGGCTGCCGAAAGTACCGAACCCAGGCCATCGTGTATATCCTGTGCTATGCGTTTGCGTTCCTGGTCCTGGGTGGTAACAATCGCATTAAACAATTCATTTTGCTGCCGGTTAATAGCCTGTTGGTATTTGTTTTTTTGTTTTAAACGATATCCATTATATATTAGCAGCAATACAATCAGTAAAAAAATAAAACTGCCAATTAAAATATTTCTAATCTGCTGTTGGCGAACAATTTCCTTATCTTTTTTAGCAATATCATACTGCCCCTGAATACCGGCAATCTTCATCTTGGTTTCATTATTTACGATGGAATCTTTTAAACCCGTAAAAATCCGGTAGAAATAAAATGCACTGTCATTTTGATTCAGCGATGCATAAGTTTGGGATAAATATTCAGCAGCATCCCTGCTGTTTTCGCGGTGTTGTATTTCCCTAGATAATTGATACCCGTAATGCAGGTAATGCAGTGCTTTGTTAAAATCTTTTTCGCGGTAAAAAATATCACCGGCATTTATATAATAAGCGGCTGTCTCATATTTTGGAGTGGGATAGTTTTTTGTATGTTCAACAGCTTCAAGCGCATATTTTTCAGCCATTAAATTTTCTCCCATCAGTTTATAGTTTTTACCCAGCCTGTAAAGTGCTTTGCTTTTATACTGCGGTGTCAATCCATTTATCAGGTCTTTATTATGTATACCGGGGTTTGCCTGTAAACGGTCGCACAGGTTTATGGTATTGAATAAAATATCAACAGCCTGCCGGTATTTTTTTTCGCCGGTATATACATCACTCAATTCGCCAAGTGCATGTGCCAGCATTAAACTGTCATTTAGTTCTGATGCCAGGTTGATATACCTGTTGTAACTGGCTATAGCAGCGCCAAAATTTTCCTGTTTAAAATGTATGTAGCCTAAAATATTATCGCAATGGGCAATTCTTTTTTTATCATTTAATTTTTCGGCTAACTGTTTTTCCCGGCTAATGATTTCCATGGCATTGGGGTAATCGCCCAGGTAAAAATAAAGGTTTAGCAGGGCGGGATAAATGTCTGTATTGTCAGAATTATTATCCGTTGTTTCAGAAAAATCTATTGCTTTTTTTAAAATAGAAATGGCTTTTTGATAATCATTTTTTACCTGGTACGCATTGGCTAACGCTGTATAAGCCAGAAAGATCCCTTTTTTGTAATGCAGCTTTTCTGCAATATATAATGCCTGTTGGGCGAACTCTGTTTTTATACCTGCATTATGCTGTTGTAATTCCGAGATCAGGCAAAGCCTGAATACTTTTACGCTGTCATCCGGCGACCCCGGCAATAATTGTTTAAGCGAATCTGTTGATTTGTAGGCCACAGGCAATCTTTGCTTTTCCCAGTCAGGTTGGGCATCAGCAGCCAGGCAAACGAGTAAAAAATGTAAATAAACAATATGGCGCAGATAATACATAGTTGTTATTATGTGTAAACAAACATAATACAAATTGGCAGTGGTTGCAAGTAAGACAGCTTTACTATATTTGCTGCTTTATAACTGTTATGCAAATAATCCCAGTTACCAACAAAACAACTGCCCAACAATTTATACAAACTGCAGTTGTTATCAATAAAAACGAACCCAACTGGATCCGTCCGTTGGATAAGGATATCAACGAGGTTTTTAATAAATCAAAAAACAAGGCTTTTCGTTTTGGTGAAGTTACCCGCTGGATATTAAAGGATGGCCAGGGGAAACTCATTGGCCGTGTTGCTGCATTCATCAACAAAAAATATAAGAATAAAGGAGATGATTTGCCGGTGGGAGGAATTGGTTTTTTTGAATGTATCAATAATCAGGACGCTGCCAACCTTTTATTTGATAATGCCAAACACTGGCTGATACAAAAAGGAATGGAAGCGATGGATGGCCCTATCAATTTTGGTGAACGTGACCGCTGGTGGGGCTTGATTACCGAAGGGTTTACACCACCTTTGTATTGTATGAATTATAACCCACCTTACTACGTCCTGCTTTTTGAAAATTATGGTTTTAAACTTTTTTACAACCAGGTTTGTTTTGCCATTGATGCCCAAAAAGCCCTGGCTCAAAAAACTATAGACAGGCACAAGGTGCATGAAGCAGACCCCGATATTAGTTTTGAAACCATCAAAAATAATAATTTTGAAAAATACGCTGCGGATTTTGTGGAAGTGTACAATAAAGCCTGGGCCGGCCATGGTGGATTAAAACAAATGAATAAAGAACAGGTAGTGCTGTTGTTTAAAAAGATGAAACCGGTGATGGAAGAAAACCTGGTTTACTTTGCTTATCATAAAGGCACTGCCATTGCCATGTTCATAAACCTACCCGATATAAACCAATACTTTAAACACTTTAATGGCAAATTCGGCTTGCCACAAAAAATTGAATTTTTATGGCGACAAAAATTCAGGCCGGCCAAAAAATTTGTAGGGATGGTTTTTGGTGTTGTGCCCCAATGGCAGGGCACCGGTATTGATTCGTACATTATTGGCGAATGTCGTAAAATAATACAGGCTCCCCCTTTTTTATATACTGATTATGAAGTACAGTGGATCGGCGATTTTA
Source organism: Chitinophagales bacterium (assembly GCA_038257425.1). Lineage (GTDB taxonomy): Bacteria > Bacteroidota > Bacteroidia > Chitinophagales > Chitinophagaceae > Ferruginibacter. The sequence goes on along the minus strand of JBBSJI010000023.1, from coordinate 16,983 downwards.
ATCCTAAAATGATAAATGTAGCAGAGAATTTTGGCGACACTTACCGCAGCCGCAACCTGACCACTTACCGCTATTTGTTTGACCGTACCAAAGAATATAAACGTCATCCGATGGTATCTTAAAACTTGCTGCCACGAATTACACGAATTTACACGAATGGGTATTTATTAGTGAACATTAGTGCAATTCATGGTAAAAAAAACTACTTCGTAGTTTAAAACAAATTCTTTTTTCCAGTTTAGATTACCGAAATTAGCAGCCCATGGATAAGTTTATAGTATCGGCAAGAAAATACAGGCCACAGAATTTTTCAACTGTGGTTGGGCAGGCTCATATAACCACTACCTTAAAAAATGCCATTAAGAATAACCAGCTTGCGCATGCATTTTTATTTTGTGGCCCAAGAGGTGTAGGTAAAACCACCTGTGCAAGGATACTGGCAAAAACTATTAATTGTGAAAATCAGACAACTGACGGTGAAGCCTGCAATACCTGCAACAGCTGTGTTTCTTTTGATGCCGGCACTTCCATGAACATACATGAACTGGATGCTGCCAGTAATAATTCTGTTGATGATATCCGCAGCCTGGTAGAGCAGGTTCGTTTTGCGCCGCAGGCAGGTAAATACAAAGTGTATATCGTGGATGAGGTTCATATGCTAAGCGCATCAGCATTCAATGCCTTTTTAAAAACACTTGAGGAGCCTCCACCTTATGCTATTTTTATTTTAGCTACTACAGAAAAACATAAGATACTTCCAACCATTCTCAGCCGCTGCCAGATCTTCGATTTTAAAAGGATTACCAATAACGATACCATTGAGCATATCCAGGAAATATGTGACAAGGAAAACATTAAAGCTGATAAAGCTGCATTGCATATTATCGCCCAAAAAAGTGAAGGTTGTTTAAGAGATGCGTTAAGCATCCTGGATAAAATAGTAAGTTTTACAAACGGGAAGTTGACCTACAGCAATACCTTAGAGCATCTGAATATTTTAGACGAGGATTATTTTTTTAAGCTGCTGGATTGTATGCAGCAACAGCAACTGAGCGATGCTATGTTGTTGTATGATGAGATAAACCGCAAAGGCTTTGAAGGCGATACCTTGTTGGAAGGCTACAGTGAGTTTATAAGAAACCTGCTGGTATGTAAAGATGCCCGTGCTGCAGTTTTACTTGAAGTGGCTGATGATTTTAAACAAAAGTATCTGCAGGCGGCCCAGCAGATAGCTACGGGCTGGTTGATAGCTGCATTGAATCTGCTTAACGAAGCTGAATTGAATTATAAGCAGGCCCGCAATAAGCGACTGCATGTAGAACTTGCCATTATCAAACTCTGCTACCTTTTACAGGCGGTTGAAATGGTAAACAACGAAGGCTCACTGTCTAAAAAAAAAATAGTTGAAGCTGCAAAGCCGATTGCATTCAGATCGCTGCCCATAATAAAAATAAAAGAGCAGGAAGAGCCAACAACTATCACCCCTATTATCAAAAAAAATACAGAAGCCCGCCTGCCGCACGGGCAGGCAAAGCTGATCATAGAAGAGCCGGGTGAGGGCTATGAAAAAAAACCTGCTGCACAAGCTGCTCCTATTAAAGTTGAAGAACCAAAAAGACCACTTGGTTCACTTGATGCCATCCGCAAAAAAGTATCGGCACAAAATAAAGCAGGCGGCAACGACGTGAAGACATTAACAGAAGAAGAACTGAGATCGTGCTGGGATAAATTCATTGAAAAACTAAGCACCAAAAAAAATCACTCGGCTGTTACCAATTTTAAAATGGCTGAGCTGAAGATCATCGATAATAATTCTATAGAGATCATCACGGGCAATAATATCCAGCAAAAATTCATTGAACAGGAAAGGGCCGAGCTGGTTGATGACCTGCAGCAATATTTCTGCAACCGCCAATTAACCTATACGGTGGTGATTATTGAAAATGAAAATACCGGACAACCTACAGAAAAGCCCTTGAGTTCAAGGGAACAATACCAGAAAATAATAGAAGAATATCCCCTGGTAAAAGAATTAAAAGACAGGCTCAGGTTAGATCTCGATTATTAACTAAACTGCCCTTCATTTCCTCATTTTGCCTTAATTTCGAACCTCAATCTAAAATAAGCTACTTACTATTATGGCAGAAGTGATACGCATGCCGCTTTTAAGCGATACCATGACAGAGGGGAAAATAATATCCTGGAATAAAAAAGTAGGGGATAAAGTTAAAAGCGATGATGTTTTAGCCGAGGTGGAAACCGATAAAGCAACCATGGAAGTTAATGGATATGTGGACGGAATTTTATTATACATAGGCGTGCCTGCAGGCGAAGCTGCAAAGATAAACCAGGTTATAGCCATAGTGGGTAAGGAAGGCGAAGATTATAAATCATTGCTGGAAACCGGAGGCAGTTCTGAAAAACCGGTAGAAGCCAAAGCGGAAACCGTTTCAGCTTCAAATGCTGAAAATTCAGAGAAGGCTGCTTCTTCTACAAATGCTGCCCAACCACAAACTACAAACTCTAAATCATCAACAGTTTCGCTACCGGAAGGAGCAAAAGAAATACGCATGCCTTTGTTGAGCGATACCATGACCGAAGGAAAAATAGTAGCGTGGAATAAAAAAGTTGGCGACCAGGTAAAAGCCGATGATGTATTGGCAGAAGTGGAAACTGATAAAGCAACCATGGAGGTTGTAGGCTATGAAGAAGGCACATTACTCTATGTAGGTGTGGAAGCCGGTAATACCGCAAAGATAAATGAGATCATTGCTATAGTTGGTAAAGCAGGCACTGATGTTAGTGCTTATGTAGCAGCTGAAAAAGCGGGAGGAAATGGCAACGGACAACGGGCGACGGACGAAGGACAACGGACGAAGGACGACGGACAACAGACGAAGGACGACGGACAACAGACGACGGACAACGAGAAACCAGAAACGACAAACGAGAAACAAGAAACAGGTCATACAAACGGCAGAATTAAAGCTTCTCCGCTTGCAAAAAAATTAGCTGCCGATAAAGGGATCGACATCAGTAAAGTAAGTGGCAGCGGAGATGGCGGAAGAGTTACCAAAAAAGATATTGATGGTTATGTGCCGGGTGCAGCGCCTGCAAAAGCAGGAACCGGTGCAACAGTTTCAGCATTTACTGCTAATGCAGAAGAAGGACATACCGATGTTCCTTTAACGCAAATGCGTAAAACAATTGCCCGCAGGTTGGGAGAAAGCAAATTCAGTGCGCCGCATTTTTATTTAACCATGGAGATAAACATGGATAATGCTATTAATGTACGCACACAATTAAATGAGCTCAGCCCGGTTAAAATCTCTTTCAATGATTTTATAATAAAAGCAGTGGCTTTATCATTACGCCAGCATCCAAATGTAAATAGTAGCTGGATGGGCGAATTTATCCGCCTGAACCACCATATCCATATCGGCAGTGCCGTAGCAACACCTGAAGGATTGATCGTACCGGTGATACGATTTGCCGACCAGAAGACCTTATCGCAGATTGCTGCCGAAGCCAAAGAATTATATGGTAAGGCAAAAGATAAAAAATTACAACCAAACGAATTCAGCGGTAATACATTTACCATCTCAAACCTGGGCATGATGGATATAGAAGAATTTACTGCCATCATAAATCCGCCAGACAGTGCTATTTTAGCTGTGGGAACCATTAAAGAAGTAGTAGTAAAAAAGCCTGAAGGATTTGGTGTAACCAATATTATGAAACTGACCATGAGCTGTGATCACCGTACGGTAGATGGCGCTGTGGGAGCTGCTTTCCTGCAAACACTTAAAAAATACCTGGAGAACCCCGTAACGATGTTATTGTAATAAACCAAAAGTTTTAAAAACTATACACCGGTGTTTTAATATCATGGTAAAATAAGAAGGTCCATTTTTCGGCCTCGCCCTTTTGCCACCATTCCTGCCTAAGTTCCATGCATTTGCGTCCATCAAAATCATACTTGGCTATAAACTTATTTTTCATTTGCTGTAACTGTGGAGCTACATCGCCGCCGAAGAAGATCTTCTGACCGTCTTCCTCAATGAAAAAAACCTGGTGAAATGGACAATGAGCACCTGTTACCTCGTACTTAATGTACTCATCAATATTCCCGTTGCCCTGGGTAAATATAACCTGGTCAGATTGCCCCAATATTTCAAACTCCGTGGGTGTGTATGACGGTTTACCTTTTGCCATTGCAAAATCAAACTCATCTTTATTTACATAATAAGCAGCATTAGGAAAGCTCATAAATTTCTGGTTCAGTATCTTATCTTCCTTACTTACCCCGCCGCTATGATCTTTGTGTAAATGGCTTATTAAAACCTTTGTGACCTCCATGGGGCCAATACCATTATTAAGCAGGTTCTGGTGCATCTGCAAGGTTCCATCCGGGTTGCTGAACCCGAGGCCAGTATCTATAACAATGATGTCTTTTGAAGTTACGATAGCAAATGGTTGTATTTCCACTAATAAACTACCTACAGGTCGTTGCTGCAGGTCATCTTTAGCTGTATCAAAGGGCACAAAAACTTTTGTAGTATCAATGGTAAAAGCGCCTTCGCTAAGTGGAATTATTTTCATAACAAACCCCCTAACCCCCTGAGGGGGGAATTTAGACTCTGAAAATTTTCAGGGTATTGTGATAGTAAAAGGTTGGTTGCATATGTATAAAATTAACTTCTAGTAATCGCCGAGTGTTTCGGGTAATTGTGCAAGGGCTTTTTGCAACTGCTCGTCATTGGGTGCAATCCCATGCCATTCATGGCTTCCCTCCATAAAATCAATGCCTTTGCCCATTTCGGTCTTCATCAGGATAACAATGGGCTTTCCTTTGCCCACATAGGTTTTGGCATTGTTTAGCCCCGCAACTACAGCATCCATATCGTTTCCTTCCATTTCCAGTACTTTCCAGTCAAAGGCCTCAAACTTGGCTTTTAAATTACCAAGGCTCATTACGGCGCTGGTTGGACCATCGATCTGCTGGCCATTCCAGTCAATGGTTGCTATTAGGTTATCAACCTTTTTATGTGCTGCAAACATGATAGCTTCCCAGTTCTGCCCCTCATCCAGTTCACCATCACCATGCAGGGAATACACTATATTATCATCGTTATTCAGTTTTTTAGCAAGAGCGGCCCCTACGGCAACACTCATTCCCTGGCCCAAAGAGCCACTGGCAATACGTACGCCAGGTAAATGCTCATGCGTGGTTGGGTGCCCCTGCAGGCGGCTGTCAATTTTCCTGAAGGTATTTAGTTCTTCTACCGGGAAATAACCGCTGCGGGCCAATGCACTGTAAAATACTGGTGAGATATGACCGTTGCTTAAAAAGAAAAGGTCTTCTCCCACCCCATCCATATTGAATTTAGGGTCGTGTTTCATTACTTCAAAATACAGGGCTGTAAAATATTCTGTACAACCCAGGGAACCGCCCGGATGACCACTTTGAACGGCATGAACCATTCTTACTATATCTCTGCGTATTTGTGTTGCGGTATCTTTTAAACTGGCCATGTAGTATGGTTTAAGTAAAATTTGAGGAGAAAAATCAATATGGCTGCAAACCTACTTTAAAATCAAATGACAATCAAAGTAAAATATGGATACGAAAGATAAAAGTTAATAATAAGTTCAAAAATATAGCGTTAATTCTTTGGCTAACTGTATAAATGCAGGTTCCATTATAAATATGGGGGTAATACGCAACGAAAATTGAACTTGTAGAGTCTATCTAAAAGATTTTAAGTTTTTATCCTCGGAACATATTTAATACTTTTGCATTATAAATAGAACGAACAAATTACAGGAATGGATAATATTTTGTTAAGTGCGGCTTTGGCTTTTTTAATTACATTTTTTGCAATACCTGTAATAATCCAGGTAGCAAAAGATAAAAAACTGTTTGATGAGCCAGATGAACGTAAGGTTCATAAGAATGTTATTCCTACATTAGGAGGGCTTGGCATTTTTGCAGGCTTTATTATTGCCACCCTGATGGGAGTTCCTTCTGCCATTACTTCTGAGCTTCAATACTTTGCCGCAGCTACTACGGTAATTTTCTTTTTGGGTATAAAGGATGATATCCTGGTATTATCAGCCAGTAAAAAATTCATAGGGCAATTAATTGCAGCAGGCATCATTATAAAATTTGGTGGGGTTCAGTTAACCAATATGCATGGATTTTTGGGCATTCATGAAATACCCCATATAGCCAGCATTGTTATTTCGTTGTTTACCATTATTGTTATTACAAATTCTTTCAACCTTATTGATGGTGTAGATGGCCTGGCGGGAAGCCTTGGCTTACTTACTACCCTGGTTTTTGGTACCTACTTTTTTTATGCAGGTCAGTTAACTTATGCAGTTATGGCTTTTGCATTAGCTGGCAGTACAATCGGGTTTTTAATTTATAATTTTTCTCCTGCCAAGATATTTATGGGAGATACCGGATCACTTTTATTGGGATTGGTAAACTCTATACTGGTTATAAAATTTATTAACGTAGCCGGTAACCCGGCATCTAATTTCCCTATAGAAGCTGCACCTGCCATTGGCTTCTCTATATTGATGATCCCCTTATTTGACACACTTCGTGTTTTTGGATTAAGGATTCTGGCCCGCCGCTCTCCTTTCAGTCCGGACAGAACCCATGTACATCATTTTTTACTTGACCTCGGTTTTACCCACCGTATGATTACGGTAACCTGCGTGTTGGTTAATATTACTTTTATCAGCATGGCATTTTTCTTACGTAATTTAGGTACTACTACTGTTTTAGGGGTCCTCCTGGTATCTGCCTTTATTTTTATCGGCATCATTTATTTCAGCAGGCCTAAACATAAGATTGCTGTATCTAAAAAAATGGAAAAAGCTACCATTATCAAATCTCATAAGATCCTGTCTTTGGCGGGAGAAACAGTTGAGGCTGATTAATTTCCTATTCATCTCTATTTAATCAACTTAAGTTAAAATTTAACCGTTTTAACTATATTCGTTTTTAGCTAAACTGAATTTAACCTCAGTTTTTTATAGCTTTGCAGCCAATTAATATAAAAAAGTATGTCAGCAGAAATTGATAAAATCATTGGAGATACAGAAACATCCATGTCAAAAGCGTTGAATCACCTGGAGGCGGAATTAGTTAAGATACGGGCCGGTAAGGCAAATCCAACCATGCTGGATGGAATTATGGCAGATTATTATGGTAATCCCACCCCTGTAAACCAGATCGCAAACATTTCAGTATTGGATGCCCGTACTGTTTCCGTTCAACCCTGGGAAAAAAATATGCTCCAGGCTATTGAAAGGGCAATCACCATGGCAAATATTGGTATAAACCCACAAAATGATGGTAATATCATCCGGCTTTTTTTACCACCGTTAACCGAAGAGAGAAGAAAAGAACTGGTTAAAAAATGTAATGCCGAAGGTGAACATGCAAAAATTGCCATGCGTAATATCCGCAGGGATGGTATTGAAAGCATTAAGAAACTGCAGAAAGAGGGTTTAAGTGAAGACATAAGCAAGGATGCTGAAAAAGAAGCCCAGGATATTACCGATAAATATATTTCGCTGATAGAAAAACATTTAGAGGCAAAGGAAAAAGAGATCATGGCTGTTTAATAAACCGGTAACTTTTAATTTATCAATATAAAGCATTTAGTAAAATGCATTCTGCCAGAGAATCATGGTTTTTATTACTTTCCATTCCCTTTTACACCATATTGATCGGCGCCGAGATCCTATTCAGCAACTGGAAAAATAATAAATTCTATTCAGTAGGAGATACCCTTCAAAATGTTTACTTCACTTTATTAAATGCAGGGCTGGATGGCTTAATGCGCTGGCTATTTTATATCAGTGTGCTTGCATGGAGTTATCAGCATCATTTTTATAGTTTTGAAAATGTTTACCTTTATTGGTTTTTACTATTCATTTTAGTTGATGTTGCTTTTTATTTTGAACACCGCATTGATCATTACTGCCGGTTGTTCTGGGCAGTGCATGTTACCCATCACTCTTCCGAAGAGTTTAACCTTACCACGGGTTTCCGTTCATCCGTTTTTCAACCTGTTTACCGCTTTATTTATTTAACTCCTATTGCCTTAGCAGGCTTTACGCCCCTTGATATCGTTTTCATGTATTCCGCAACTCAAACCTACGGGATACTGGTGCATACCCAATACATTAATAAAATGCCACGCTGGTTCGAAGCTATTTTTGTAAGCCCCAGCCACCACCGGGTACACCACGCCAGCAATGTAATTTATCTGGATAAGAATATGGGTATGTGCCTTATCATCTGGGATAGGTTGTTTGGTACTTTTCAAAAGGAGCTTGAAGAAGTTTCTGTAAAATACGGCCTTACTAAATCTGTTGTAAATGCAGCCAATCCTTTTAAAATCATTTTTCACGAATGGCAAAGTATCATCCATGACCTTAAAAAGAAAGTTCCCTTACGTACCAAGCTCAAATATATTTTTATGCCTCCCGGCTGGAGCCATGATGGGAGTAAAAAAACTGCCCGTCAAATGCGCTTAGAATCCAGGCAAAAATTATATTCATAATTGGCTTGGGTTTAGTCCTTAACTTTATCTATTCATCACAATAGTATAATTATGTTTCAGCAGGCAATAGAAAATGTTTTACAGTTTACCCGTCCATTGCATACCATTTCAAGAACATACGGCGGCCTGGTTTTACCAGGCAGTTCCACATTCTTTTTTGTGAACGATAATGGAGTTGCCATAACCTGTAAGCATGTTATGGACCTAATTCCTGCTGCTGAAAATATCAATCAAACTTATGCCAATTATAAAGCTGAAAGAAACAGCCTGGCCAATGATGCAAAGTATAAAAGAAATATACAGGGCCTGCAGTTAAAATATAAATACCTGCCCGAAACTACTGTGCAGTTAAAGAATAATTTTTTAAACAGTTTTGATACCATACAGGAAATTACCTGTCATGCTCATCCCACACTAGACCTGGCTATTTTAGAATTTAAAGGATTTAATAAAATATACTACAACGGGCATGCTACATTTATTAAAGACAGCAGTAAAATAAAACAGGGTAAATCACTTGCCCGGATCGGTTTTCCTTTTCCGGAGTTCAATAATTTTAAACACAATGCGGAAACAGATGATATAGAATGGACAAACACGGGCAATCCCAATTCCCCTTCATTTCCTATTGATGGTATAGTAACCAGGTTTGTTGCAACACACCACACCGGTGGTATCACAGGTATTGAAATGAGTACACCCGGCTTAAGGGGCCAAAGCGGCGGACCACTTTTTGATACTGATGGTAAAATATACGGGATGCAACATGCAACAAATCATTTACACCTGGGTTTTGACATGAAGGATTTTGAGATCATTAATAATGGTAAGAAGAACAAGATCTCCAATAATCCTTTTTTGCATGTGGGGATATGTGTACATGTTGACAGGATAAAAGAATTTCTTGCAGAAAAAAATATTGCATTTAGTGAATCTGATTAATTTATGCTGAGGTCTTCCTGTTGGCCAGGTATACACCCAGTAAGATCAGTAAGAGACAGCCAAATTGTTTCCAGCCAACTTCTTCTCCATAGATCATTCCCCAGAAATTAGCGATGATGGGAATACCGTATGTTACCATAGATGCAAATACAGCACCGGCACGCTTTACAAGCACATAAAAAATGATGGAAGCTACTGCTGTGCCCAATATGCCGAGTAAAGCCGCTTGAGCAGTTGAATATAAGATTCCGGTATCGGTTAAAGACAAACTGAAATAACCGGTAAAATAAAGAACTATCAATGCAGGTATAGCATTCAATGTTAATGCTACTGCCGCAATTTGGAGTGAACCGATGTTTTGCAGATTTTTGAAAACCATGTTTACATTAAAGCCATAAAATATTGTGGCCAGTACTACATACAGAACATATAAAATGTTCTGGCTGCCCTGCATATTATCTTTACTTAACAGTAATAGTATACTGCCCGTAAATGCTGTTATTATACCCAGTATTTTATTTGCAGAAGTTTTAGAATTAAAAAATAAAGCGCCGGTTATAATTACAAAAATTGGTGTTAAGGAATTAAGTGTGCCTGCAAGCGCTCCATCGATGCCCAGTTCGGCAACACAAAAAAGATAAGCAGGCAAGAGACTCCCTAATACACCAGACATAAAAATCGTACCCAGTTTATTTTTTGGTATTTTATTAAAATGCTTGATCGCCGAGGGAAGTAAAACGATACCGGCAAAAACAATACGTAGAGAAGCTACCTGGAATGCCGAGAGGTTTAGCAAGCCCTCTTTCATCATTATAAAGCTGCTGCCCCATATTAAAGACAGTACTATAAATATCAACCAGTTTAAGAATCCTTTATTCACTTTATTTTAAGTTGGCGCAAAGTTGATGTTTTTATATAAATTAAAATAATCTTGTTTTAATCCTTTTGAAATAATCGTTTAAAGCATTAAGTTTAGCTTCTTAATCATACAACCTAAAACAAAAACATATGGGCTTCATTAAAGAATTTAAGGAATTTGCTATGAAAGGCAGCCTGATTGACATTGCCGTTGCATTTGTAATGGGAGCTGCTTTCAGTAAAGTAATTACTGCTTTTACAGAGGGCATTGTTTCTCCTTTAATCGGCCTGCTTGTAGGAGCTGATCTCAGTAAGAATATGTATGTGATCAAAGAAGCTGTTGTTGATGCTTCTGGTAAAATTATTACAGATGCAGTGGCCATTAAGTGGGGAGATTTCCTGACAGCTATCATTAACTTCATCATTGTTGCTTTTGTAATGTTCCTGGTAATTAAAGCAATCAATAAAATGAAGAAAAAACAGGAAGAAATACCGGCCGGCCCTTCATCTACAGACCTGTTGCTGATGGAAATACGGGATTCTTTAAAAAAATAAATTAAATACTTCATTTTAGATGCAGCCATCAAGTTGGCTGCATTTTTATGATTGAAATATTGTTTTTCCACATTCCATAGTGGCATGGTGGATTATTACATAACTCTCTCAACTTATCAATACATTTGCCACTGTTTTACAGGCAGATTATTTACATTATCAATTTTTACAGGTGAATACAACATCCTACCAGATTAAATTAGACCAGTTTGAAGGGCCTTTTGACCTGCTGCTGTTTTTTATTGAAAGAGATGAGCTGGATATTTATAATATTCCCATCACCAGCATCACCAACGATTTTTTAGAGTTTATTCAAAACACCGAAAAGCTCAATATTGAGCTCAGCAGTGAATTTATATTATTCATCAGCACGTTAATGCGTATTAAAGCAAAAATGCTTTTACCAAGAAAGGAAATTGATGCGGACGGTAATGAAATTGATCCACGCCAGGAACTGATCAATAAGATACTGGAATATAAGAAGTTTAAGGAGGCTTCTCTAAAAATGGCCGAAATGGAAGCACTTCGGTTGTTGATAGTAAAGCGTGGTAACCTGCAGAAAGAAATTTCGCAGATAGGTGAAGAAGCAGGAGAAGGAACCGAGATACAAACCGTTACCCTCTTTAAGCTGATGAAGGCTTTTGAAAGAGTTATTCATAAACTGCAGGAACGAAATCTTAACCCTGTACACACCGTGGTAAGGTATAACTATACCATGGAGGAAAGCAGGGAGTATATGCTTAGCGTTTGCAGCTCAGGTAAAACTGTGTCATTTGAAAAAGTATTTGAAATATGTGAGAATCGTATTCATGCAATATTTCTCTTCCTTTCTTTGCTTGAGCTTGTGCAACTGCGATACATGAGTTTACTTACCGGCGAAGGCCGCAATAATTTTATTGTTGAATGGAATGAGAACAGGGAGGAAGAAATGCAGGGTTTGTTGCCTGGCGAAGAACCCATAATACTTAATTAAAGCAATCCCCGTAATCACGGGGATTTTTTATCCTGATTTGATTCCAAACAATAATTAAAAAACTGGCCAGTTTGGCAGTTTAACAAAATGGTATTATATTCGATGTTTAAACATTGAATTTAAAACAAAGACAATGAAAAAAATACTATTTAAGGCATCAGACAGGGGAACCGCTGATTACGGCTGGTTAAAACCAAATTACTATTTCAGCTTTGCACAATACCATGACTCCGCAAAAGTTCATTTTGGTTTATTGCGTGTTCTTAATGATGATTTTATTGGTGGCGGTGGCTCCTTTCCTACACATCCCCACGATAATATGGAGATAGTAACTATTCCTTTTACAGGTGCCCTTAAACATAAGGACAGCACTGGCGGTGAAGGTGTTATACAGGCAGGCGATATACAGATCATGAGTGCAGGAACTGGTGTACAACATTCCGAAGCCAATGCTTCTTCAACCGATCCTGTAACACTTTTCCAGGTATGGATATTTCCAAAAGAAAGGAATATTAAGCCGAGATATGATCAGAAAACCTTTGACGTAAAAGAACGAGCCAACAACTGGCAAACGGTTGTGTCTCCTCGGGAAGCAGATAATGCTTTATGGATAAATCAGGACGCCAGGTTTGCATTAACCAATCTTGAAGTGGGAAAAGAAATAAGCTATTCGACTGCCTTTGAAGGCAACGGTGTATTTCTTGTTGTAATTAATGGCACAGTAACTGTTGAGGGGCAGGTATTGAATAAAAGAGACGCTTTAGGAATTTCTGGTACAGCAGGTTTTACGGTTAACGCTTCGGAAGATGCAGAATTATTAGCCATTGAAGTACCAATGAACTGATATTAATAATAGATCCATAACAATATGGGTGCATCAGATCCATCCATATACATTTTTACCTGAGTTAAAAAATCAGGCGCAATGGCGGGACAACCTTCACTAACAGAAATGGGAGCCGGATAAACTTCCTGTTTAGGTACACCCGTATAGGAATGGAGAACAACATTACGTTCAAATGCTTTACTGTTGGTCTTATCCAATCCGTATAACTTATAAGATAAACCAAACATACCCTGATAAGATCTGCCTAATTTATATTTCCCAAGAGAAGTACATAAGCTATTGGGTGTATTAGAAAAGGTCAAAGCATCCTGCCCTTTTTCAGAACCCTTTCCATGAGATACCAATCCTGCAATTTCAACTGAGTTGGTTTCGAGGTTGTAAACAAAAAAACGGTTTTTGCCTGAAGGAAGACGCATATCAATCAGGAAGCAATATTGTTCATTAAATCCCTTTTCATTCACAAACTCCTTTGCCTCTAAAGCTTTTTGCTTTAAGCGACTCATAGTTTCGAATTTAATGATATCAATTTTTTCTGAAAATGTAAATGCACTGATAACCGGGTAGGGATTATAATCAGGAGTGCGCCAAATAAAACCAAAAGCTGAAATGGTTATGAATAAACCAATAGTCAGAAACAGGTTTTTGCGTAAGATATTAATGCCGGATTTTGATAGCATAAAATATAAACGCCGGGATTATTTAAAAATTGCTTCTGCAAATGTTAATAATCCGAAAATTACCTAATGGGCTGCTTATGAGAACACAAAAAATTTACTTCAATAATAGATCCATAGTAAAACAGGCTCTGCTGATTTATCAATATACTTTTTTAGTTTGCGTAAAAATACCGGGGAAACAGTGGGGCATCCCTGGCTTACACAAATAGAGGCAGGCGCCACTTCTATATCAGGAACACAATTATACCCATGTAAACAGGTTTCATAAAATTTTTAGCGCTATGTTAAAAAAAATTATAACCCGGAGCATGTCCGGGTTATAAAATCAAGTAAATCTTTATCAGGTAACCGCAATTTTTATTTTGACCAGGGCCCGCAGTACTCCGGCAATACCATTGGCATCAATACCGATCTCATCATACAATTGTTTAGGCGTTCCATGCTCTACCAGCCTGTCGGGAATGCCCATGATCTTTACATCGGCCTTATAGCCATGTTCGTTCATGAATTCTAACACTGCTGATCCAAATCCACCTACAACCGTACCATCTTCTATGGTAATTACTTTATTGTAGTAGGTGAAGACCTCGTGCAGCATTGCTTCATCCAATGGTTTTACAAAACGCATATCGTAATGCGCAGGGTTAATGCCTTCGGCTTTTACATCCCTTATGGCCGATGCGGCAAAATTGCCCGGGTGACCGAATGATAGAATGGCAATATCTTTTCCGTCCTTTAATTTTCTGCCGGTGCCTATTTTTATTTCCTTCATTTCTGTTTTCCATTCGGGCATAACACCTTCGCCACGTGGATACCGGATAACAAATGGATTTGTATTTGAATCCAGTTGAGCGGTGTACATCAGGTTACGCAATTCAGCTTCATTCATCGGTGCACTTACAATCATGTGCGGTATGCAACGCATGTAAGCAATATCATAACAGCCGTGGTGTGTAGGGCCATCTTCACCCACAAGCCCTGCCCTGTCTAAACAAAATATTACCGGCAGTTTTTGAATAGCCACATCATGTATCACCATATCATAGGCCCGCTGCATAAAAGAAGAGTAAATATTGCAGAACACTTTCATGCCCTGTGTAGCCATACCGGCACTCACCGTAACTGCATGTTGCTCACAAATGCCCACATCAAATGCCCTGTCGGGCATTTGTTCCATCATAAATTTTAGTGAGGACCCGCTGGGCATTGCGGGAGTGATACCAAATATTTTTTTATTCTTTTCTGCCAGCTCAATGATCGTATGCCCAAAAACATCCTGGTATTTGGGCGGCTGAGGAATATCAAATTTTTTCTTCTGGATCTCACCGGTTACTTTATCAAAGAGTCCGGGTGCATGCCATTTGGTTTGATCTTTTTCTGCAAGATCGTATCCCTTTCCTTTTACTGTTTTAATGTGCAGGATCTTGGGACCGGGAATATCTTTCAGGTCTTTTAAAGTATCAACCAGTTTGGTAATGTTATGACCATCAATAGGGCCAAAATACCGGAGCTTTAAAGCTTCAAATAAGTTACTGCTTTTGCTTACCATGCCTTTTAAGCTGGCTTCCATCTTACTGGCCATTTCCCTGCTGAAGTTTTTTCCTACAGGTAATTTACCAAGTGCCTTCCATACATTGTCTCTAAGATCATTGTAGGTATGAGAGGTAGTGATATCAGTTAAATATTCTTTTAAGGCACCAACATTGGGATCAATGCTCATACAGTTATCATTCAAAATGATCAGCACATTGCTTTTTTCAATGCCTGCATGATTCATTGCTTCAAAAGCAAGTCCTGCCGTCATCGCTCCATCACCGATGATAGCAACATGCTGCCTGTCATTTTCACCTTTGTAATGCGAGGCCATGGCCATACCCAATGCTGCAGATATAGAGGTAGAGGAATGCCCTACGCCGAATGTATCATATTCACTTTCGCTGCGCTTGGGAAAGCCACTAAGCCCGTTGTATTTTCTATTTGTTGGAAAATTATCTTTGCGGCCGGTTAATATCTTATGACCATACGCCTGGTGACCCACATCCCATACCAGCTGATCGTACGGTGTATTAAAGACATAATGCAAGGCTACACTCAATTCAACAACGCCCAGGCTGGCACCAAAATGCCCCCCGTAAACACTAACTACGTCAATTATATATTGGCGCAATTCATCAGATACCTGGTGCAACTGCTCCCTGCTTAATTTTTTTAAGTCATCGGGATTGTTGATTTCGTTAAGTAAAACTCCTGCTTTAATGTCCATTTTAATTTTTTCCAGCGGTAAAGTTACTGCTTTTAGGCCGTTGATACCTGCCTTGTAAACAATAAATATCTGCTAATGTTCAATACCCATATGGTTATTATGCATATTTCATCATATTTAAAATCAGGTCTGCATCGGGGGAATTGAGCAAATAGGCCTTGCTTTCAGATAATTTGCAAACCCCCGGAAAATCGCCATTCATAAGGAACATATCCCTGATGACCTGGAAATGCAGGTGTGGAGGCCAGTTGCCGTTCTCGGCGGGCTCGCCTAAATGCCCTATCACTTGTCCCCTGTTTATATAGGCTCCTTCAGTTAATTTAGAAATATCTGCATGGCTTAAGTGCCCATAAAGCGTATGAAAAGCAACTGTTTCCAGTTGGTGCAATAATATTATTGTGGCTCCATAATCTCCAAAACGATCATTAAAAGCAAAACTGTGTACCATACCGCCCAGGGCTGCATAGACCGGTGTGCCTGCCGGCCCCCAAATATCTACCCCAAGATGAATGGAACGGGCTTCTTCGCCGCCAAACATCTCACTACGGCGGTAAAGTGTACGGTTCTCTTTATACCCGCCTATACCATACCTGGCCTTAGCTTTTTTCAGACTACGATTAATGTAATCAGAAAACAAAGTAGTGTCAGCAATTTCTTCCGGGCTTAATTCTGTATTGCTATCGGTAAAATCAAAATGAAATAATTTGTCTTTGGCAGGATCAAAATTTACCACAGGATGAAAATCTGCTTTATTCTTTTTGAGTGCATTTTCCAGTTCGCTTATCATGGCATGAAGATACATCATCTTAAACGTGGTTTTATATTACCACGTTTATCATTTTATTTTTAACAAATATGATCTTCTTAGGCGCTTTCCCTTCGAGCCATTTTTGAACAATGTCATTTTGTAAAACCAGGGTTTCCACCTGCGCCTGTTCCAGGTCCAGCGCAAGATTAAGGCTGGTTCTTAGTTTGCCGTTTATGGAAACAGGATATTCCTTTGTACTCTCCACCAATAAAGCCGGGTTGAATGCAGGATAGGCAGTATCCAAAACAGAACCGGCATTGCCCAATTGGCCCCACAACTCTTCGCTGATATGTGGCGCATAAGGTGTTAGTAAGATGAGCAGTTTTTCCAGTATCTCTTTTTTATGGCATTTAAGATCGGTCAGTTCATTTACGCAGATCATGAAAGTACTTACGGCTGTATTGAAACTGAATCGTTCTGTATCTTCTTCAATTTTTTTGATGGTGCGATGTAAAATTTTTAATTCGGCATC
>JBBSJI010000022.1:0-37734 GCA_038257425.1 Chitinophagales bacterium | reverse complement strand
GCCCGATGAATTTTTAGGCTATCAGTTGGGCAGCAGGTTTACCCCGCATTACAAAATTGTAAATTATTTTAACCAGGCTGCAACATCAAGTCCGCAAACTATGAAGCTTGAAAAATATGGAGAAACTTATGAAGGCAGAGATCTGCTGTTGGCCATTGTAAGCACAGCAGAGAACATGGCCAGGCTGGAGGAGATCCGCAAAAATAATTTAAGGCTTACTGGCATATTAAAAGATAAGCCTGCTGATGTAAACAGCCCGGTTATTGTGTGGCTAAGCTATAATGTACATGGTAATGAAGCAAGTTCTACAGAAGTTTCGATGAGGACATTGTATGAATTACTGAATCCTGCCAACACCCAAACCAAGGCCTGGTTAAAAAATACGGTTGTTATAATTGACCCCTGTTTAAACCCGGATGGAAGAGACAGGTATGTAAACTGGTACACACAGATGGCAGGAAAAAATGCAGATGCCAATCCCAACACAAGAGAACATAGTGAGCCATGGCCGCAAGGCAGGTACAATCATTATAATTTTGACCTGAACCGTGACTGGGCATGGCAAAGCCAGGTTGAAACCCAGGCCCGTGTAAAAAAATACAATGAATGGATGCCCCAGATACATTGCGATTTTCATGAGCAGGGTATAAACAATCCCTATTATTTTGCACCGGCAGCCGAGCCTTTTCATGAAGTGATAACGCCCTGGCAGCGACAGTTTCAAACAAGCATTGGAAGAAACCATGCTAAATATTTTGATGCAAATGGCTGGCTGTACTTTACAAAAGAAATTTTCGACCTGTTTTATCCTGCCTATGGAGATACCTATCCAACCTTTAACGGCGCTATTGGTATGACCTATGAGCAAGCAGGAAGCCAGCAGGGCGGTTTGGCAGTTAAGACCAATGATGGCGATACACTCACTTTAAAGGACAGGATAGATCATCATTTTACAACCAGCATAAGTACCATTGAGGTTGCTTCTCAAAATGCAGGAAAATTGATAACTGAATTTAAAAAGTATTTTGATGATGCAAATACCAACGGCATTGGCGATTATAAAACCTATGTGATCACCGAAAACAATGCCGGCAAGCGTGAAGCCCTTAAAAACTTTTTTGATATTAATGGTATAAAGTATGGCAGCGTAACTGCACCCTCATTAAAGGGCTATAATTATTTTACAGGCAAAGAAGAAGCATTTACTGCATCAAATGCTATTGCCGTATCTGCTTACCAGCCTAAATCTGCTTTGGTAAAGGTTTTATTTGAACCCAGTTCCAGGTTAAGCGATTCGGTAACCTATGATATAACTGCCTGGAGTCTGCCTTATGTTTATGGGGCACAGGCCTATGCAGTTAAAGAAAAAATTGTGGGAGGGCCATATGTAAGTGCTGTTGCTAATGCAGCAGTAACAAATGCCGCTTATGGCTACCTGGTAAATTATACTTCTTTAAACGATGTTAAATTCTTAGCTGCTTTATTAAATGCACAGCTAAAAGTACGTTTTGCTGAAATGGCATTTACCTATGGCGGAAAAACATTTCAAAAGGGTACTATCATTATTTTAAAAAAATCAAATGAAGATAACCTGCAGCAGTTTATTAACCTGGCTCAGTTACACAATGTTGCAGTAACGGCGGTAAGTGGTGGCTTTATGGATACCGGATTTGATTTTGGCAGCGAAAAAGTACATCTTATTAAAAAACCAACAGTGGCTTTATTGACCGGCAAAGGAGTTAATCCAACCAGGGCCGGATCAGTCTGGCATATGTTTGAGCAGCAATTGAATTATCCTATAAGCCTGATCAATGCCGAAGAAGTAGATGGCAGCGCATTAAAAGGTATTGATGTTTTGATATTGCCTGATGGGGCGTATAAATTTTTAAAAGACAAGGATGCGGCTGCAGAAATAAAAATGTGGGTGCAGCAGGGCGGAAAGTTAATAGCCATGGAGAATGGAGCTGCGCAGGTTGCCAAAGCAGACTGGGGCATTAAACTTAAAAAGGACGGTGATGAAAAGAAGGATGATAAAAAAGACGACACTGAAATTTACGATGACCTGAAAAGGTATGAGAACAGGGAACGGGATGGTATAGTAAACCAGATACCGGGTGCCATTTACAAAGTAGAGATAGATAACTCACACCCATTGGCATTTGGGTATAGTGCTAATTATTATTCATTAAAAATGGGTAGCGACCTGTTTGAGTTTATGAAAGAAGGCTGGAACGTGGGTGTTATAAAAAAAGAAAATCAAATAGCAGGATTTGTAGGCAGTAGTACACGAAAAAAAATTAAGGATGGTACAGTTATCGGTGTGCAGCCAATGGGAGAGGGCATGATCGTTGTTTTTGCAGATGATCCCATCTTCCGCAGCTTTTGGGAGAATGGAAAGATGCTGCTTGCAAATGCGGTTTTTTTGGTAGGGCAATAAAAAGTCAAAAGTCAAAAGTAAAAAGTAAAAAGGCCAAACGAAATCAAGCCATACATATTCATTATGATTAAGAAATCAATTATCGCATTTTTAATTTTTAATTTTTCATTTTTAATTATACATGCCCAGGCTCCAAAATCCTATACCTCTTCCGAAATTTTATTACAGTTAAAAAAACTTAATGTACTTGGCTCGGTATTGTATGTAGCAGCACATCCTGATGATGAGAATACAAGATTGCTGGCTTACCTGGCCAATGAAAAATTATACCGTACAGGTTATTTAAGTATAACACGTGGTGATGGCGGACAGAACCTGATTGGTGACGAACAGGGCGTTGACCTTGGATTGATACGCACCCAGGAATTACTGGCAGCCCGCCGAATTGATGGTGCAGAGCAGTTCTTCACCCGGGCATTTGATTTTGGCTATAGCAAAAGCCCCGAAGAGACCATGAAATTCTGGGGGCACGATAAAATCTTAAGCGATGTGGTTTGGGTCATCCGTAAATTCAGGCCCGATGTGATCATCACCCGTTTTCCTACAACAGGTGAAGGTGGCCATGGCCATCACACCGCATCGGCCATACTTGCCGGTGAGGCATTTGATGCAGCTGCAGATCCAACAAAATTTCCAGAGCAACTCAAACAGGGTGTAACCGTGTGGCAGGCTAAAAGAATTGTATGGAACAGTTTTAATTTTGGCGGAACAAATACTCAGCGGGAAGACCAGTTTAAAATGGAATGTGGAGATTATAATCCCATACTTGGTAAAAGTTATGGAGAGATTGCAGCAGCCAGCCGCAGCCAGCACAAAAGCCAGGGCTTTGGTGTACCGGCACAAAGAGGCAGCGTTATTGAATATTTAAAAACAATAAACGGCACAGCACCTGTAAACGACCTGATGGATAATATAGATGTGAGCTGGAACAGAACTGCAGATGCAGCTTTTGCTAATGCAGTTAATAAGATCATTGAGCAGTTTGATGTTTCGCACCCGGAGAAGTCGGTACCTGCTTTAGTAGATTTGTATAAAAGGGCAGAAAAATTAAAGGATGACTTTTGGAAAAATAAAAAACTGGAGGAGATAAAAAATCTTATTCAAAACTGCAGCGGCTTATTTTTGGATGCAACAACCACTACCCAATATGCGGTTCAGGGCGATAGTCTTAAAATAAATTTAGTGGTCAACAACCGCTCCGGTGCAAATATATTAAGTGCCGATGCTCATTTAAATGATGACTATATCATTTTTGACCAGCTTAAGAAAAATGTAAATGCCACACAGACTTACAGTATGTACATCAGGCCCAATACAAAACTTACACAGCCGTATTGGCTTGAAAGCCCGATGGACAAAGGAAGTTTTAATGTTACCGATCAGCAGCAGATAGGTAAGGGAGAGAGTGATCCATTCAGTGTTGTATTTAGTATGTTGGTTGAGGGAAAGGAATTTAAATTTACCAAACCTGTGCGTTATAAATTTACTGATCCGGTTAAAGGGGAGTTGTACCAGCCCATAACCATTCTCCCCAAAGTAGAGTTAAGTTATACAGGTAATGTTTTCCTGGCCATCAATAATAAGCCTGTGAATGTAGGAACTCAAATAAAAACAAATTTGCCTGCAGCTTCTAATTATACAATAATTAAAAATACATCAACGCAGATCATTAACTCTAATAATCCTTTCAGTTTTAAAAGCAGTAGCGACAACAGGATAGCTAATGAATCCTCAACATTTACTTTTAAGGGTATTGATAAGGATTATGTAGAAGAGATAAAACTGGAAGCTGTGGATGGGCAGAAGACATTTAACCATTACAGGAAGAGTATTGAATACGATCATATTCCTGCCATTGTTTATTTTCATGATGCTACTGCAAAACTTTCAAAGATTGATCTGAAGACCGAAGGCAACTATGTTGGTTACATCCCCGGTGCAGGTGATAAAGTGCCCGAAGCCCTGGTTGCGATGGGTTATAAAGTGGTAACACTTAAAGAAACTGATATCATTGCGGCTAATTTAAAGCAGTTTGATGCAATAGTTACCGGTGTACGGACATACAATACCAATGAATGGATGAACAATGTTTACGATGAATTGATGCAGTATGTAAAAGATGGTGGGGTTTTATTGGTTCAATACAATACCAGTAACCAGATAGGGCCGGTAAAAGCAAAAATTGCTCCTTATCCATTTAACATCAGTCGCAACCGGATAACTGACGAAGAAGCAAAGGTTAATTTCTTAATACCCGATCATCCTGCATTGAATCATCCAAATAAAATAATCAATGCCGATTTTGAAGGATGGGTACAGGAGCGTAGTATTTATCATGCTGATAAAGCAGATACAGCATACAAAAATATTTTAAGTATGAAAGACCCCGGCGAAAAGGAGCTTGATGGAAGCCTTATCATTGCCAACTATGGCAAGGGAAGGTTTGTGTACACAGGTTTAGTTTTCTTTAGAGAGTTGCCGGCAGGTGTACCGGGGGCGTACAGGTTATTCGCTAATTTAATTGCTAATAACAGGAGTAAAACCCCCTCCGCCCCCTAAAGGGGGAACTTTGGAGTAGGCTGAATCAAAGAACGATAATTATGCAAAACGAAAGATCATATTGGAACAAAAATCTCTGTCATGCTGAGGAACGAAGCCTGTCCGACTCATCATCCAGGCGGGCATCGGAGTTTTCTGTCATGCTGAGGAACGAAGCATCTCATGCTACAATTAAACAGATTCTTCGCTATCACTCAGAATGACAAAATAAAACATTATGCAAAACGAAAGATCATATTGGAACAAATGGTATATAGCAGTACTACTTTTTTTAGTGCTGCAGATCATTATCTTTTATTTAATAACAATTGAATTTAAAAAATAGGTTCAGGTATGAGCAAACAAAAACCTACTGCATTTAATAATCTTCAAAAGCCCCTTCAGGGGTTTGGGGTATGAGTGGCATAGACTGGATCATATTATGTGTTACCCTTACAGGCATTGTGCTGTATGGTATTTATAAAAGCCGTACCACAAAAAACCTGGACGGTTATTTTTTAAGTAACCGCTCATTGCCCTGGTACCTCGTGTTGTTGAGCATCATGGGTACACAGGCAAGTGCTATAACTTTTTTAACCGGTCCGGGCCAGGCCTACAGCGATGGAATGCGTTTTGTACAATATTATTTTGGGCTTCCGCTTGCCATGATTGTCATCAGCATTTTTTTTGTACCGGTTTTTACACGGCTTAAAGTATATACTGCTTACGAATTTTTAGAGAATCGTTTCGATCTTAAAACAAGAACATTCACTTCCTTTTTATTTTTATTATCACGTGGCTTAAGTACCGGCATCAGCATTTTTGCACCTTCACTTGTGCTAAGCTCATTAATGGGCTGGAACATTTATTATACCAACCTGGTAATGGGAGGGCTGCTTATCATATACACTATGAGTGGTGGTGCCAAGGCAGTTGCACATACCCAAAAACTGCAGATGATCATTGTATTTGTTTCACTTTTTATTGTGGGATACCTTGCGGTAAAATTATTACCCGATGCCATTGGTTTTACAGAAGCCCTGCAAAAAAGCGGGGAAATGGGCAAGATGAATATCATCACCACAGGCTTTACCGATAAGGGTTTTAACTGGCAGGATAAATACAATATCTGGAGTGGATTGATAGGAGGCTTTTTTTTAGCACTCAGTTATTTTGGAACCGATCACAGCCAGGTGGGCCGTTACCTTACCGCCAAAGATGTAAAAGAAAGCAGGAAAGGATTATTAATGAACGGGCTTGTAAAAGTGCCTATGCAGTTCTTTATTTTATTGCTGGGCATACTCATTTTTTCATTTTACCAGTTTAATAAAGCGCCCATTTATTTCGACCAGGCTAAAGTAATCGTTGCTAAACAAACAGTTTATAAAGATTCACTGGTAGCATTGGAAATGCGCTATGATGCAGCACTTACTGCAACTAATATTAAAGAGGCAGGGGAATTAAGAGCAAAATATAAAACCGTTTTACAGGCGGCACTGCCGGGGCAGGATACGAATGATAACAATTATATCTTTTTACGTTTTGTAATGGATAATTTACCCGTTGGGTTGATCGGGCTCATCATTGCAATCATATTTTTAGCTTCCTGGGGCAGTATTGCTGCTGCATTAAATTCACTGGCAGCAGTTACGGTCATTGATTTTCATAAAAAATTCTTAGTGAAAAATGAAACAGAATTTAAAGACTACCGGGTATCTCAATGGTATACATTTGGCTGGGGTGTTTTTTGTATCATCATTGCCATGTTTGCACAAAACATAGGCAACAGCCTTATTGAAGCAGTAAATATTTTAGGTTCCTTATTTTACGGAGTGATATTGGGAATTTTCCTGGTTGCACTCGGTATTAAATTCATAAGGGGCCATGCTGTTTTTTATGCTGCCGTAATTTCCGAGGCATTGGTAGTGCTCATCTACCTGCAGGATATAGTTTCTTTTCTCTGGCTTAATGCCATCGGCGCCATATTGGTTGTGGTACTTGCATCCATCCTTCAACTTTTTATAAAACAAAAAACCTTGCAATAGGGCAATACTTTTTTAAATGATTTTGCTGATTATCAATATGTATTTTGTAAATTGAACTGCGTATAATATCAGCAATACTGGTGTTGTACGCTGGCAAGTTGTTACTTTATAAGTGTCGAAAATTTCTTAAATTTGAATTTGAAACATTAAATCATGGATAATATCCTTTTATATACCAAACTATCAAACTTGCCGGACAATATGAAGTCGGAAGTTTCAAATTTTATTGATTTCTTATTGAATAAGAGTAAAAAGACTTCAAAGACAAAAGCTAAATTTGGAAGTGCTAAAGGAATGTTTAAAATGAAGAAAAATTTTGATGACCCAATAGAAGATTTTAAAGATTATCAGTAAGAATGAATTATATACTCGACACTCACACACTTATTCCCCTTTCTGGCAAGTCTTCCGATAGGATGACTTGATGCCGCTTTAAACCAACCGGACTGTGTCCGGAATTTGAAAAACAAAAGTTGATTAAATTTACTAAATCAGGAAAGGGGTGAAAGAAATCTTAATCGGGAACAAGTAATTAAACTTGCTAAATTATTCGGGGCATCTGAAGAAGAATTAATTTCTCTTTGGCTCTGTGACAAAGTAATTGAAGCGGTTGGGGACGACCCATTTGCTACACAAGGAATCAAGAAAGCTTTAACTAAAATCAAGAATTAATTTAGATGCAAATCATTCATAAAATAGACGATTTCTTATTTACAATATTCCCTAAACTAAAATTGGGGGTGGGGGGGGGGATTCAGTTATAATAACTGAGTTAGAAAATTATTATACCTATGGCCCCTTCAAACCAAAAGTTACAGTAGATAATGAATGGGTAACAATACAAATTGACACTCCATCTATAATCTCACAGGAAGCAGACTACAGAAAAACCGTAGCACTTTGCGAAAAAAGAAAATTTGCAGAAGCAAAACCAATACTTAAAGATTTAATACAAAAAAATCCTACTAATTCGGAATACCATCGGATTATGGGACAAATACTTTCAGATGAAGGAAATCAGGAAGAAGCAATTAATTGTTTAATTGACTCACTTCGATGGGATTCTAAAAATGGCTGGGCATTGCTAATGATGGGTAACATTTTTGCAAAATTCAAAAATGATGTACCTACTGCAATGAAGTATTATGACCAGGCTTTAATTGCCAATCCTAACGATAACATTGCCATTAATAACATTGGTGCTAATCTAATGAATCAAGGCAAAAATGAAGAAGCAAAAAAATACTTTTGGGAAGCGATTAAGATAAATGACAAATACCCTAATACGCACTATGCATTGGGCTTAATTGCTGCAGAAGAGAATGATTTGCCTTCTGCATTTTTTAGTCTGGTTCAATCAATAAAACTTTCCACTTCTGATGATGCATTACATAAGAATGCAGTAAAAATGGTTTTTGAGCTAGCAAAAACATTAATTGATTCAGAAAGTGGCAAAAAAATCTTTCGAGAATATCGTCACAAATTGGAATTTGAGGGTGGTAAAGAAATAGATATTGTAGTGGATGCAAAAATTCCAACTGCAGCTAAAATAGAATTTGCAGAAAATTATGACAGACCAAAACACATCGTAAAATACAAACCCAACTATCCAGCAGTTGAGCATTTAATAATGCATGAATTGGTTCACTTAGATTTTGTTATTGAAGCAAGAAAAGAAGAATTAAATCAATTGTTTGTATCCAATCAAGAACATAAAGCAATTTTTATTAAATCAATTGAATCATCTATAAAGAAACTAAACAAATTAGGGTTAAGTGATGATTCAATAGTAAATTATTCAACTTCATTATTTGAAGGGATGAATCGTCAAGTATTTAATACACCAATTGATTTATTTATTGAAGACTTTCTTTACAACGAATTTGCTGATTTAAGACCATTTCAATTTCTCTCTCTCTTTGCTTTAGTACAAGAAGGATTAAAAGCAGTTACTGATAAGAAAGCTATTGAAGTTTCACCAGCTGATATCCTTTCAAAGAGTAAAATATATAATCTTGTAAATGCTATGCAACTTAAAGAATTGTATGGCATAGATTTTATTAAAGATTTCAAAGCAACTCCCAGTGAATTAAAATCAGCTACTGGTTTTTATGATGAGTTCTTACAGTATAAAGATGATAAAGAGACAGCAGAAGAATATGAATTGGTTTTGCATTGGGCTGAGGATTTACAATTAGATAAAAACTTTGAGCTGGTTAACGAACACGAATACAGAACCAAGAGAACAGATATAGACAATCTTCTTTCTTCAATTGAAAAAGACCCTTATGATTTGGAATCTAAAGATCCCTATAAAGAAAGGGAAATGGAAAAATTCAAAAAATCACAGCAAAACATTGGCATAAACATCGCTGTCGCCATGTTTATGGTAGATGCATTACAGTTTTTTGAGGGGATGCCAAAAGACGAAATAAAACAGATTGCTTTTGAAATTGCCATGCAAGGAACACAAGGCTACCGTCCTGATAAAGATGATTACAGGATAAGCTCAATTGCGAGTAAAACATTTTCAGGTTACCACATTTTAGGATACTACTATGTGAGTTGGATGTTGGCTTTACCAGAAATGGTCTCTCAATTGAATTTACCATATGATGACGAATATAAAATGGCATTGACATTATATAAACCGAGATAATTATGAACGAAATAATTAATGAATTAATAAAATTTAGGAACGAAAGAGATTGGGAGCAATTTCACAATGCTAAAGACCTTGCATTAGCAATCAGTATCGAAGCTGGTGAATTGTTGGAATTATTTCTCTGGAAAAATGCAGAAGATGCAAACAAAGAAAAAGTAAAAGAAGAGTTGGCTGATATTTTTTCTTTTGCATTTCTATTAGCTGATAAATATGGCTTTGATGTAAAACAAATTATTCTTGATAAAATAAGAGTAAATTCCGAAAAATATCCTGTTAGTAAAGCAAAGGGAACTGCAAAAAAATATGACGAACTATGAGTCTATCTTTTGAGTTGTCAATTGAGGTTTCTGAAAAATATGATTTTACTAAAGAATCATTAAACAAGATTGAACAAAATACTTGGGTTAGAAATCAATGGCCTTTGGTTTATTTTATCCAAAACGATTCTATTAAAATTGCATACGTAGGCGAATCAACTAATGCTTCTAATCGAATAAAAAATCATCTTGCTAATCCTGAAAGATGCAAGCTTGATAAAATATCTATAATAGGATCTGATAAATTCAACAAATCCGCAACATTGGATATTGAATCCAATTTAATTCAATACATCACAGCAGAAGGCACATTTAAACTTCAAAATGGCAATTACGGTTTAGTCAACCACAATTACTATCAACAAGACCTCTATAAAAATCTTTTTAAAGAAGTTTGGAACAAACTTATTGAGAAAAAAATTGTAACAAAATCCTTGACTGAAATTGAGAATTCTGAGTTATTTAAGTATTCCCCATACAAATCACTGAATGAAGATCAGTACAATTCTGTTCTTGAAATATTAGATGGGTTAACTTCAAAAAAATCAAATAGAATATTTATAAGCGGAAGTGCGGGAACTGGAAAAACAATACTTGCGACATATTTGATGAAATTATTAAGTTCAGATGTGGAAAATTACCAGCTGGAAGAATTTAATGAAGACGAGTTGGTAGAAATTAATTATATAAGGGAATTCAAGAATAAATTTCCAAATGCTAAAATTGGATTGGTGATAGCAATGACTCCGCTAAGAGAATCTTTAAAAGCTGTTTTTCAAAAAATTCCAGGTTTAAAATCAACAATGGTTATGAGTCCATCCGAAACTTTCCAATCTAATGATCAATATGATTTATTAATCGTAGATGAGTCTCACAGATTAAGACAATATAAAAACATTAGTTGG
Organism: Chitinophagales bacterium; assembly: GCA_038257425.1. Classification (GTDB taxonomy): domain Bacteria; phylum Bacteroidota; class Bacteroidia; order Chitinophagales; family Chitinophagaceae; genus Ferruginibacter. The sequence continues at coordinate 26,827 of JBBSJI010000022.1, read as the reverse complement.
AGGGGTGCATTTAAAAAAAATAATGAAAAATTAGGATTGGATAACAATGGCAACGAGTTAGATTGGATTATTGCAAACAGTAAAAATCAAATTTTCTTCTATGATTCAGCTCAATCTGTTAAGCCCTCCGATGTTGACTCTTCCAATTTCAACAAATTATTAAAGGAGAAAAATACATTAATGCTCGAGTTGAAATCTCAAATGAGAGTAAAAGGCGGAAACAATTACATTCAATTTGTTGATGACTTGCTTCATGTAAAAAGGAGAATGACCTCAAAATATGCAGAAGAATCGTATGATCTCATTCTTTTTGATTCATTTAATGAACTATATTCTGAATTATTGAAAAAAGAAGAACAATTTCAACTTTGCAGAATTGTATCTGGATATTCGTGGGAATGGCAATCGGATCCTAAAAAAAAGAACCCAACAACTGATGCAATTGACATAGAGATAGAAGGCTTACAATTTCAATGGAACCAAACTTACAAAGACTGGATTAATAATCCTAAGGATATCAAAAATCCTTTAAAGGAAATTGGTTGCATTCATACGGTTCAAGGATATGATTTAAACTATACAGGAGTAATTTTTGGCACAGAAATCAATTTTAATCCAATCACAAATAGAATTGAAATTGACTCAAGTAAATATTTTGATACATATGGAAGAATCGGTGCAAATCTGGAAGAATTAAAAAGTTTCATTATCAATATATACAAAACTATAATGTACCGTGGAATAAAAGGTACTTTCATATACGCTTGCAATAAAGAATTAAGAGGTTATTTAAAACAACATATCGAAACATTTAAAGAAGAAAATCCATTTAGAATATTGCCATTTGATAAGGTAAAGCCCTATGTAAATTCGGTGCCACTATTTGATATATCTGCGGCTGCAGGAAGTTTTAGTGATGGGCAATTACCTTCAGCTGATTTTGAATGGATTGAATTGCCAACTAATATAGCTGCAAAAAAAGGTTATTTTGTTTGCAAGGTAATTGGAGAATCTATGAATAAGAAAATTCCCAATGGCTCATATTGTTTGTTTAGTAAAGACGAAGGCGGAAGTAGAAATGGAAAAATCGTTTTAGTAGAATTATACGACAAGCAAGATTCAGAATCTGGATCAAGGTATACTATTAAAGAGTACAATAGTAAAAAAGTCATTGATGAAAATCAATGGAGTCATCAATCCATTATTTTAAAACCATTGTCAAACGATTCAAAATACAATCCTATTGAATTATCTGGAGATGAAATTAACGGTTTAGGAGTAGTTGGCATATTTGTATGCGTATTATAATAGAAATATCTCCGCCGCTGGTGTTACTCCACATCAGGCGCCCACTGACTGCCCTTGGTGTTCGTGCCGCTGGCAAAGCAGCGTTGGCAATCACCAACAACCAGCAGAGTAAAATTAGAAACTAATAATCCTCCTTCGCCGCTGTTGGCGTAGTATAACCCCACTGCCCGCCGCTGTTGTACGTCCCCGCCAACAACCAATAGAATAATTAAAACAAGTAAGCTGTGTTGTTGGCAAGCAAATCACGTTCTACATTCTATTCAGGGAAATAATGTATTTTTGATAAAACGTTTTTATGTCGAATGCCATAAAATATATGATTGATGAAAAAGGCGATAAGACTTCTGTACTTGTGCCTTTAAAGGCATGGGAAAAAATAAATCAGGATTATACAAGGCTTCAAAATAAATTAAAAGTATTAACCGGCATTAAAGACGGGCTAACTGAAATAAAAGAGGCTAAAAAGTCCGGAAGAAAATTACAGACCTTAAAAGATTTTCTGCGTGAAAGCAACAGTTAGAATTACCAAAAATTTTAAGACTGCCGCCAAGCCATTGCTAAAGAAATATCAGTCCTTATCTAAAGACCTGTTACAACTTCAAAAAGAATTAGAACAAACGCCCAGGCTGGGTACATCATTAGGAAAGGATACCTATAAGATCAGGTTAAAAATTACCAGCAAAGGAAAAGGGAAAAGTGGCGGAGCCAGGGTTATTTCATTAGTTGAAACAACTGTAATTGGAGTGGCAGAGATCAACACTGAAGGAGAAATTACAGTTAATCTAATAACCATTTACGACAAAGCGGACATTGATAACATTTCAGATAAAGAGCTAAAAGATTTAATTAAAGGTTTTAAGAGTGAGCAACGATAAGACCTTACCCATTCTGGCGCAAGTCTTCCGATAGGATGACTTGATGCCGATTTAAGCCATATTGGTTGTGGTACTTGGATCAATCCTTCAACTGTTATAAAACAAAAAGCGCTGCAATAATTGCAACGCTTTTTAAAAAGGAAATCGTTTTATATTATTTTAAACTCTTCTGCAGGTCTTTATTCATTTTTACATAATCATCATTCTTTGCTTCGGCTGCAAGCTCCAGTGATCTTTTTGAGCTTTCCATGGCACCTGCCTTATCACCCATATCTTTCTGAATCTTGGCTTTGTAAAGCCACATCCAGAAAGCTTTATCATTTGCTTTAATGGCATTGGTTACATTTTCCAAAGCCATCGGCATATTTTTATCATACTCATTGTAAAACTGTGCTGCCGCCCAATATGGTTTTTTATCCGTCATCATGGCAGCCTCAATATTTGCACGTACTTTATCTTTAAAATTGGAAACAATGGGTATAGAGACTCCGGTTTTTTCCCATTTAATATCCAGCAAGGCAGTCTCTGGTTTTATATCAGCAAATTCCATGGTGAATGACTCCACTTTATTTTTCAATCTCATACGCGGTACTGTAAAACGTATCACATCTTCGCTTTCCTTGTATCCATCAATTCCCCAGTTCTTCAGGCCTTTGTTTAAAATGATCTCCCAGCTGTTTTCTCCCGGGATGGTATATAAAACATAAGTTCCCGTATCCACTTTTTTACCGCCAAACTCAACCGGCTCGCTGAAAACAATTTTTGTAGCAGCATTGGCCCCGGTGCGCCATAATTTACCATAAGGCACCAGGTCGCCAAATACCTTACGCCCTTTTGCTGCAGGCCTTGAATAGGTTAATTCAATACTGCCAATCGCAAACTCCTGTTTAACGGTTTGTGTAGGGGAGGGGGCAGGCATTTTTACCTGAGCATTGCTTAGCATGGCAAAGCCGGCAATTGTAATAGCCGACATAAATATTTTTTTCATACAATTAATTTTTAGGGGGCTAAGGTACTAAATCTATTTTAAGGAGGGAATTAAGAGCATAAAAATTAAAACTGCACTTTAACGCTTGCAGATTTCTTTTTACCTTTTTTTACTTTCCATTGCGGTCCTTCCATAATGAGGCGTTTGGCTGCTTCGTCATATTCGGTGCCCAAAGATTTATTAACACGAAGATTGGTAATGGTTCCGTTCGACCTGACATCGAATGATAATTCAACCTCACCCCGGATATCTCTTTTAAGCATGTCTTCGGGTATATCAAGGTTATTGGCAACATAGGTATTGTAATTTTCCCAACCATCGGCAGGTTCTACATTTATTACCGAATCGGTGAGTAATGTTGCCCGGCGGGAACGCTGGTTATTATTTGCCTGAGCCCTGCCTATTACTACTTTGTCCTTTTGCGCCATTTCATCTTCCTGCAAAACAATTTTGGTTTGCGCCTGATTGTTACGCAGTGCATATACTTTAGGCAGGTATCCCACTGACTTTACCTCTACATTTAAAATGCTGTCGGTTGAGATAAGCCTCACCATTCCTTTGGCATCGGCATAGGTTCCAAAATTTTCTTTTTTAATAGAGATGTTGGTGAAGGGCAGCGGAGAGTTATCGGGCCCCACTACCTGTGCTGTAAAATAATTATTGAGTACAGCTTCTTTTTTTGCGCTTGGTTTAGACAAACTTCTTTGCCTGTTTAAAAATTCATCATCAGTTTTTGAATCCTGTTGTTTACTTAATCCATTAGATACTACTTCTGAAAGCTGTGCATTATTATTTGAATTGCTGTTAACCACTGGTGCCGGTGCAGATATCTTGGTATTATCAGGAACAGCCCCTGGAATATTTTTATCAGTTAAAGCCAGGGATTCTTCTTTGGCTGGTATGGTAATTATCGCGGCGTTACCAGTTGTAACAGGTGTTGTTTTAATAACGGGCCCATTTGTAGTTAACTCTTCTTTTGTTTTAGTGGCAGTAGGATTAAGTGATGCCGTAACAGAAGCCGGAGTCTCGGGCACAGTTTGTACAGCGGTATCTTGAGCTGGATTTATCTGAGCAATCTCCACTGTGCCTTTTTCCTCAGCTTTATTGTTTGTAAGCACATAAGTTAATGCCGTGGCCCCACCTATAATAAGAATAGCAGCTGCCACTTTCCACCAGTTATTCTTCGATTTGTGTAAGGGTATTACTTTAGCTACTGCACCTTTATCTGCAATTGCTGTACGCAAGGCAACGAGTTGCTCATCCCACCTGTTTCCTTTCACAGCTTCATATCCTTCCATTGCTTCGGCCAGCAAGGGATCATCCAGGGCAGCTTTTTCCATAGCATGCATTTGCATGGGGGATAAGTTGCCTGAAAGGTATTTTTCTATATCCTTTGCCGTGTAAATAATGTTGTAATTATCTCCTTTCATTTAATCTAACTTCAGGTTTTTCTCTTCGATACAGATCTTTAAGTTGCGTTTGCCATTTTGAATATAACTCCTCACTTTATTCCAGTCGTGCCCGGTTATGGCTGCAATTTCGTTATAACATTTGTTTTGCAAATAAAATAACATCACTGATTGCTTTTGTTCTTCCGGCAAAATGTCCAGGCATTGCTCTAATTTCTTATAATTTTCCTCTTTTTCCAAAGCCTCGCCATTCAGATGCGTATTTTGTTGTGAATACATAAATACAGGGTTAAATTCTGTAGTTTTCATATTCCGGGGGCTTCTTAACTGCATCAGGCAGTAATTTCGGGCCAGAACATGCAGCCATCCTTTAAAATTTTCTACCTCGTGCAGCCTCAATTTCGTATTTAATTCGTCAAAAATGTCCATTACCGCATCTTTACAACGTTCCCCATCTTTTAAATATTTCAGGCATACGCCAAATACCAGGTCCATATAGCGCTGGTATAATGTGCTTAACAGGCTGATGTCACCGGTTTTCTTAAAGGAAGCCAGCAATTCTTTATCAGTGGATGGGTCCGGTGATATGTTCTTTAAAAATGCCAATTATTATGCTGGTAAAGATTTTATTATTGTTTTTCTTTTAAAAGTAGTTCAAATTATTATACTCAAAGTTCCCCCTTCAGGGGGCGGAGGGGGTATTATTCAAAATATACTTTTACCGTTTGATAAAAAAGCCTGTTGTTCATATGCTGGCTATGCTGTAATTGCTTTTCAGAAAAACCCTGCAGCCCCAGTAATCCTGCTGCATTGCCTTTATTGATGGCGATCTCCAGGTAGCCTGCCGAGTTGAACATGGCCAGTTTTTCGCCTTCATTTACATCAGCATAGGTCTCACTTATTTTATCAATCACTTCATCACGCTTAAAAACAATTTTAAAGCTCCTGCCTTTGCGCTGTTCTTCAAATTCATCTTTATTGATATTAACGATCACATTCTCAAAATTATCTATAAAAATGATCTGCCCTTCAATATAATCATTTCCCAGCATCGGCCTTAAGGGGTTCTTAACCTGTATAGAAATGCCTGCATCGCCGGTCTCTTCCAGGAGCTTTCCATTATGCAGTTCAGTAAAAGCTTTGGCAAAAATGGATGTGCAGTAAATAGTATTCTTCTGTTGATTTTTATCCAGTGAAAGTGCAACTACTTTTTGAGGGATCTCTTCCAGTATCATGGTCAGTAATCCATTATCGGCACAGCCAATAAAATAACCATTGTGTTCTGCCAGTAACATGTGTTCAGGCTTTTCATCAAATAAATTAACCAGTATGAGGTGAAAGGTTCCGGCCGGAAAATTTTTTATGGCATTGCGGCAAACATAGGCCGCCTGCGGGTAATTGAACGGGGAGAGGTTATGGCTGATATCAACTAATGTAAATGGGGTAGTGCTTTGTAATAATTGCCCTTTAACTGCACCAATTAAAAAATCCTGCTGGCCAATATCGGATGTAAGTGTTAGTAAAGGCATTTTTAAAGTTAATTGTTAATTGGTTAAATAGTTAATTAGTAAAAACGCAAAACCAATTGACGGATTAACGTTTTACACGGATTAACTGTTTAACGTACCAGTTCTCCTTTTTTAAAAAAGAATTTCTTCACTAATTTATCGGTCCATGACGGGAAAAATTTGTTCATAAATACCGTTTGTTTGCCTTTAAAAGTGAGTACCAGGCTTCGCTTTCTTTTTTCAATAGCTTTTATGATATGTGCTGCACAGGCTTCCGAACTCATCATTTTTCCTTCGTCCATGGGGCTCTCGCCCTGCGACTGTCCTTTTTTATCCAGTGCTGCATTGCGTATGTTTGATGAGGTGAACCCAGGGCAAACCCACATTACATTCACATAGCTGTCGATCATTTCTGTTCTTAATGCTTCTAAAAATCCCCGCATGGCATATTTGCTGGCTGAATAGCCGCTGCGGCCCGGCAAACCCCGGTAACCTGCAATGGAAGATACGCCTACAATTGTACCCTTACGTTCAATAATAGAATTGAGCGCTAATTTGGTACAGAATAAAGTACCATTAAAGTTAATTTCCATCACTTTCTGAATAACTTCCACATCAAGATCTTTTAGTAAGGCCCGCATGGAAATACCAGCATTATTAATAAGTACATCAATACCTCCAAAAACCTGGATAGTGGTATCAATAAAATTTTTGCAATCATTGTAATTACTTACATCGGCCACCAGGGTGTGTAAATGTTTTCCGGAATGCGCCAACTGCAGGTCGTATAATTTATCCTGGTTACGGGCACAGGTAGCTACTTTAGCTCCCCGGCGTATTAACTCATCAACTAGGGCTTTGCCAATGCCATCGCTGCCACCGGTTATAGCTATTACTTTATTTTTAAAATGATCGTTTGTCATATTCATTGCAAAAATAGAAGGATTAATTTGTTGAGAACGAATTTACTCATAATTAACCCGGAAAATATGGAATTAAAAAAATCTAAAAGAAGCGAATGTAAATCCAGGTACCCTGGAATGACAAAAGGAATTCTGAAACAGAATCCTTTTGTGAACTGGCTGGGACTCGAACCCAGGGCCCTCCCGATAAAAACCGGGATGCTCTGCCAGCTTAGCTGCCAATTAATTTCTCAATATATTTTCGTGACTTCATTTTTTTTATCTGCAATTCTCTTCTTTTTGCTGTGGCCAGGTCAATAAATTCCTCCGTAAACATCAATTTCCATGGAATGCCGGTTGAAGTGAATTTTGAATGGCCTATATTATGTTCATAAAGCCTCCTGTCAAGGTCAATGCAGGCGCCAACATAATATTTGTCAATTTTTTCGGAGTATATGATATAAATCCATGCCATGGCATAAAAAAAACTCCCGCAATTTCGGAAGTTTTTTGTGAACTGGCTGGGACTCGAACCCAGGGCCCATACATTAAAAGTGTATTGCTCTACCAACTGAGCTACCAATTCATCCGTTTAAAATAATAAGACTTTTGGCCTTTTTATTTTTTGGATTGCAAAGATAAGGGTATTGATTTAAAAAATTCAACCAAAAAATATTTTTTATAAATGCTCCTAAAAATGATTGATATATCACTTATACAATCATCAGGCCACAACCCCTGATATCACTGTTATCAAGCCTTCCAAGCACTTCAAAGCTTTCATTTAAGTGCAGCCGCCCCACATCATCTGTGGCAATAAAACTACAACTGTAAATATTTGCCAGGTCAATAATATTGATAACACCGGTTACCGGTTTTTCAATGGCATGTGCTGCTTGTTTTACATGCAGGGGATCGTCTTCTTCCCTTATCAAAATTTTCATCCAGCCAGGGCAATGAAAAATACCATCACCCTTAGAATAAGCCTGTGATAATAATTCCGTCATTCCATACTCGGAATGAATCAGGCTTATGCCCAGTTTGTCCTGTAATTGTTTATGTACATCCTGGCGGGTCATTTCTTCACGCCTGCCCTTCATGCCCCCGGTTTCCATTACAATGGTATGCCTTAGCTCCATGGTATATTTTTCTGCAAAATCAAGCAGTGCATAGGTAACGCCAATAAGCAGGGTAGGCATTTTCATTAATTCATTATGAACTAAAGTGCGGTGTAACTTTTCATGATCATATAAATAAGATCCGCTTAATTCATTGTTGCTTTCTTTTATCAATTCCTCCATCATCAATACCAATGAAGAATTTTTTCTTTCAAGATACGCCGGAAGAAGTGCCAGGATACATTTGTATTTAGGCAGGCCATAAAATTTTTCGAAGCAGGAACTATAGCTTTTCCGGTAGAGACTGATGTCTTTTACAAAATGTTTGCTATTGATAGTTCCAGAAGTGCCGCTGCTTTCGAAAATGATATCGGTTTCAAATTCCGTGGTCTTTATTTCATGGGTTTTAAAAAACGATATGGGTAAAAAAGGGATCTTTTCTATTAAATGAATTTTATCCGGTTCTATCTTTAAGGCATCGCAATATTGGCGATAAACCCGGTTGTTTTCATACTGATACCTGAACAGGTCAATGGCCAGTTCGTTAAAATTTTCCGGCGAAGCAGCAAATACTTTTTTTTCCAGCTCTATATTTTTAACAGGTTGTTTCACCGGCAATCATTAAATTTGACATATAAAACACAAAGATGCGATACAGTTTTTTATTTACCATAGCCATTTTGTTTTTTACAGCCTGTAAAAAAGACAAATACACTACAGTTCCACAGATACAATTTGAAAAGCTGTCTCATAATGCGGTAGACCTCTCCATAAATAGTGCCACACCAATTGTAACCTTAAGCATTACAGATGCTGAAGGCGATTTGGGTATAACTTCAAAGGATACTGCATTTATCTACATGAAAAATTTACTGACCAATACCTTTGACTCTGTACCCTTTCCTGATCTGCAAGCTGCTGCAAAGAGTAATTTTAAAGCCAATGTGGATATTACCATTACCAAAGTTTTAAAATGTAAATCATTGCCGGGTACTCCGCCGCCATTACACACAGATACCTTGTATTTTGAATTTTATGTAAAGGATTTTGCTAAAAACAAGAGCAATGTAATAACCACTCCACAACCGGTTTACTTTACCTGTTTTTAATGAAGTGGCTGCATTTCATCTTATCACATTCTATATTCGTTGCTGTTTGTGCTGTTGGCCTGGCTTTCCAGACAGTGTTGCTCCTGCAGCTCGATATTAATCTTTTTGTTTACGGCTTTATTTTCTTTGCAACTATTTGTAGCTATAATTTTTACTGGATAATCAGTAAACTGTCTTTTGCCAATAAAAAGGATATCCCCGGCCTTTTAAAAAAAGAATCAACAGGTATTTTCCTGCTCTGCATTGCAGCAATTGGATTGCTGTATTGCTGGTACAAATCTTTGATCCCTGTTCATTTTGTGATAACAGCTATGCTGCTAACTGTAATTTATTCCATCCCGCTTTTGCCTTTTTCATTCTTAAAATTCACCCGTAAAGCAGGGGTGGTAAAAACCATCCTGCTGGCATTTACCTGGACCTATGTAACGGTTGTAATTCCTATTGGAAAGGATTATAGCCTGTTAGATAATGCCGATCTGTTCATCATCAGCCGCCGTTTTTTGTTTATGCTCATGCTCTGCATCATATTTGATAACCGGGATAAAGACATTGATAAGATAAGGGGCCTGCACAGTCTGGCTACCGTGCTTAAGCCGGCGGTACTTAAAATTGTCATCTATTTTATTTTTGCATTACTGTTTATTTCTAATTTTCTTTACCAAGATTACGGCCTCAATTTCAAACAATCCATAGCCCTACAGGTTTCAACCGTGGCCTTATTGGTTGTTTATTTTTACTCGGCAAAAAAACGTAGTTACCTTTTTTATTATTTTATTGTGGATGGGCTGATGTTATTTTCGGCACTTGCAACATTCATAGCCGGTATTTAAGTAATTTTGCAGCAATTAAATTATCATTATGTCTAAGATAAAAAAACCGAAAACTATTCTCACGGAACAATCTTACCAGTTTTTAAAAACATATATCAATAATGCTTCTCCTACCGGCTTTGAAAGCAGCGGACAAAAGCTTTGGCTTGAATATTTAAAACCTTATGTTGATACTTTTTTTACAGATCCATATGGTACTGCAGTTGGTGTAATTAATCCTGATGCAGCATTTAAAGTGGTTATTGAAGCACATGCTGATGAGATAAGCTGGTTTGTGAATTATATTTCTCCTGAAGGATTGATTTATCTGAAACGCAATGGGGGTGTGGACCACCAGATTGCGCCTTCCATGAGGGTGATCGTTCATGGAAAGAAAGGCCCCGTTAAAGCCGTGTTTGGCTGGCCGGCCATTCATACCCGTATGGGAAATGGAGATAAGGAAACCCAGCCTAAGGTGGATAATTTATTTTTAGATTGTGGAGCTCGTAATAAAAAAGAAGCAGAGGCTTTAGGAATTCATATCGGTGCGGTTGCCACTTATGAAGAAGGTTATGATGAACTGGCATATGATTATCTCATTGGCCGTGCATTTGACAACCGCATCGGTGGTTTTATCATTGCAGAAGTTACCCGTTTGCTGAAAGCGAATAAGAAAAAACTACCCTTCGGTTTATACATTGTTAATGCGGTGCAGGAAGAAATTGGTTTACGTGGTGCCGAAATGATCGCCCGCAGGATAAAACCTGATATTGCTATCATTACTGATGTAACACATGATACCAGCACACCCATGATCAATAAAATGATACAGGGCGAATGCAGCTGTGGTAAAGGCCCTTCACTTACTTATGGCCCGGCAGTGCATAATAAACTGCTGGATATAGTACAGGCCACTGCAATAAAAAATAAGATACCGGTACAATACCATACCGTAAGCAGGAGTACCGGTACCGATACTGATTCATTTGCTTATGCCAATGATGGCTGCCCGTCTGTTTTAATTTCCATTCCATTACGTTATATGCACACTACTGTTGAAATGCTGCATAAATCGGATATAGAAGATACGATCAGGCTCATGTATGAGACTTTACTAATACTCTCACCAAAAACAAACCTCAGTTATTTTAAATAAGGGTTTGCAGTAACGATGAAAAAAAAATGGATCGCCCTCGTAGTTGTTTGTATAAGTCTAATAACAATGGTCGTCTATATTATGCAGAGGTCTGCAGCAGATGCCCGGAGAAATACTGATATACTTATGGAAAAATTTATGCGGACCAATAAAGAATTACAGGAAACTATCAATAAAGCTGATTCTCCCAAGGTTCAGCTGGATTCTTTACAAGAAAAATACAAATGATCATGGAAGACCGGTTCATCAAATATTCAAAACTGTACCTACTCATTTTCCTAATGTTTCTTTCTATACCAGTATTGCTGGGATTGATCATTGCCGCATTTTACGGCATATCAAAATTGGTATCATCAAGCGTTGCAGATATTAGTTTTGGCCTGGCTGTTGTAACGCTTGCGCCGGCTATACTTTCTGCTGTATATGTTATCTTTTTTAAAAGAACCGGTAAACATCCTGTTGCAGCACTAAGGGTAATTTCAAAATTTATATTTATTGTGGGTATCCTGGTAAGCATTGTGGTATTGGTTGTTGATATGATCTACTTTTTTAACAGGTACGATACCAATATAACGGGTTACTATGGCCTCAGCCTCACTTACCTTGCAGGCAATACAGCCATGCTCTTCCTCATTGCCATGATACAGGCATTTACAACAAAAAAAGAAGTGGATTGGATGGAAAGGACAAGATAATTTTTTAGGTGTCTGGCCATTAAATTGCATCCTTTAACTTCAGATCCTTTTTTTAATATTCAGACAAAATTTCACATCACTAGTGTTTGTAGTGGCCTGACACAAAATTCCCCCCGAAGAATCAGGGGGAATTTCTTTAACCCTTAAAACAACCAACATGAAACCTGTTGATCATATAATTACAAATACTTACGGTTAATTGTTATTAATGGTTGTGTGAGTTCAATAAATTTTATGTTAAAGCAATATCCAGCACCTGCAGCATGGTCTTTACATAGTGAAATTTAATACCTTTTATGTACTGGCTGTTTATTTCCATTACATCCTTTTCATTCTGCCAGCACATGATGATTTCTTTTAATCCTGCTCTCCGGGCTGCCAATACTTTTTCCTTGATACCTCCAACGGGCAGCACCTGCCCCCGTAAAGTTATCTCTCCTGTCATGGCAAGATAAGGCTTCATTTTGCGGCCGGTAAAAGCACTTGCCAAAGCAGAAAGCATGGTAATGCCTGCGCTTGGACCATCTTTGGGCACAGCTCCTTCGGGCACATGTATATGAATATCTTTTTTATGAAACATCTGTGGGTCAATATCTACCTTCCTGCAATTGGCTTCAAGATATGTGAGGGCCGTACTGGCACTTTCTTTCATCACATTGCCGAGGTTACCGGTTAATTTTAGTTCACCTTTTCCATCGCTAAGCTGCGATTCGATGAACAGAATATCGCCGCCTACATAGGTCCATGCAAGGCCCACGGCTACACCAGGCATATTGGCAATTTTATACAGGTCGTTACTGTATTTGGGTTTGCCCAGTATCTTTTCAACATCATTATTGGTGATGGTGGCTTTTAGTTTTCCTTTGATAACATATTCTTTTGCCTGGTAACGCATCACGCTGGCAAGCTGCCTGTCAAGTTCACGTACACCGCTTTCACGGGTGTAATCCTGTATCATTTTTTCCAGTACCGTATCACTTAACTTAAAGGCAATGTTCTTAAGGCCATGCATCTCTTTTTGCTTGGGCATTAAATGGCGTTTCGCAATTTCTATCTTTTCTTCCACAGCATAACCACTCAGGTCAATGATCTCCAGCCTGTCTTTTAATGCAGGCGGAATATTGCTGAGGTTATTGGCCGTAGCTATGAATAAAACCCTGCTCAGGTCATATTCCAGTTCAAGATAATTATCATAAAAAGTATTGTTCTGCTCGGGGTCAAGTACTTCAAGTAATGCAGATGAGGGATCGCCACGGTGGTCGCTGCCGACTTTATCTATCTCATCCAGTATCATAACCGGGTTGCTCGATTTTACTTTGCGTATTGATTGCAGGATACGGCCCGGCATAGCACCAATATAGGTTTTACGGTGACCACGTATTTCACTTTCATCGTGCAATCCACCTAAACTCACCCTTACATATTTTCGGTTGATGGCTGCTGCAATGCTTTTTCCAAGACTTGTTTTTCCAATACCCGGAGGGCCTAAAAAACAAAGTATCGGCGATTTCATATCGCCTTTTAATTTCAACACGGCCAGGTATTCTAAAATGCGTTCTTTAATTTTCTGCATGCCATAATGATCCATGTCTAAAACCTTTTTGGCTTTTTTAAGGTCATAGGAATCTTCTGTGTATTCATCCCAGGGAAGGTCAAGCATCAGGTCAAGATGATTATAAACCACTGAATAATCAGGCGTGGAAGGATGCATACGTTCTAACTTCTCTGCTCCTTTAGTAAACATATCTTTGGCTGCAGCGGGCCATTTTTTATTTTCAGCTTTCTTCAGCATTTCTTTTACCTCTGCCACATTATCGCCACCCAGTTCATCCTTAATGGCTTTCATCTGCTGCTGTAAAAAATATTCCCGCTGTTGTTTATCCAGCTCGGCCCTTGTTTTATTGGTTACTTTATTCTTCAGCTCGGTGTATTGCAGTTCGGTCTGCATCAGGTTCATCAGCAACTCGGCTCTTGCTTTAATGTTACTGATTTCCAGCAGGCGTTGCTTTTCTTTTATATCGCTGTTTAAATTGCTGCTTACAAAATGAATCAGGAAAGAAGGGTTCTCAATATTTTTTAAAATAATGGCTGCTTCGCTGGGCAGGTTTGGAGAGAGGTTAATGATTTGCCCCGCCAGGTCCTTGATACTGCCGATCATGGCATTAAAATCTGGATCATCTTTTAAAACTTCGTCGGTTAACACTGTGATCCTCGCTTTAAAGTAAGGATCATCGGTTGTGATCTCCTCGATCTTACAACGTTTGCGCCCCTGTATGATGATAGTAGTTCCGCCATCAGGCATTTTAATGAGTTTGGCAATTTTTGCTACCGTTCCAATATCTTCCAGATCACTTACAGTTGGTTCTTCAACTGTACTGTCTTTTTGCGCTACAACACCTATCAATTTGTCAGCCTTATAAGCATCAGTTACTGCTTTAATACTTTTATCACGGCCTACTGTAATGGGAATTACAACACCCGGAAACAATACCGTATTTCTTAAAGCTAAAAGAGGAATATTGTCTGGAATCGGTTGGTCATCAGTACTTCCGTCATCATCTTCGTTAAGGGGAATAATGGGCATAAACTCCATTTCGTCTTCTGGTCCCTGTAAATAAAACTTATTATCCATAATTTTCTCAATATAAAGTCAAATTGTCAAACTTCACAGTTAATTCACTGTTTTTTAGTGGATTAGTATTAGGTCAATATTGATGCCAGTTATAGAAGAAGCATTTAGCTGTTAGCCTTTAGCTGTTAGCTTGGTGCTTTGCTAATGGCTAACAGCTAATAGCCAATGGCTACACTTTCCCTAAATTTGCAGCGCATGTACATAAACTGTAACGATAAAGAACTGGAGACATTACAAAAGATTGCCCTTTCTGCTGAAGAATTAGGCATGCCCTGTTATTTGATCGGGGGATTTGTAAGAGATAAGATACTTGGAAGAAATACCAAGGACATGGACATTGTTTGTGTGGGTGATGGTATTGAGCTGGCAGCAAAAGTTGCAGAAAAATTTGACCCAAAACCCCAGGTGAACTTCTTTAAGAATTTTGGTACCGCACAAATTAAAATTTTCTTCCCTCCAAATGAAGAAAAAAATAGCTTAAAAGAATCAGAGTCCAATAATACTCCAGTTCCTTCCCCCGGGGTCCCGATTGCTATCGGGAGGGATGGGGCTTTAGAGATCGAATTCGTAGGAGCCCGTAAAGAAAGTTACAGTTACGACAGCCGTAAGCCAGCGGTAGAAATGGGGACTATTGAAGACGACCAGAACCGCAGGGATTTTACCATTAACGCCATGGCGATAAGTTTGAATAAAGCAGACTTTGGAGAGCTTGTAGATCCTTTCAACGGCATTAATGACCTGGAGTTGAAAAATATTCAGACGCCCCTTGCACCTGGCATTACCTTCAGTGATGATCCCTTACGCATGATGAGGGCCATCCGCTTTGCATCGCAATTGAATTTTACCATTCACCCGGAAACCTTTGCAGCCATTATTGAAAATGCAGAACGTATTAAAATTGTGAGTGGCGAAAGAATTGTTGATGAATTGAATAAGATTTTGTTGAGTGATAAGCCATCCATCGGCTTTGAACTCTTGTACAAAAGCGGCTTATTAAAAATAATATTTCCGCAAATGGTTGACCTGGCAGGTGCCGAATACATTGATGGCATGGGGCATAAGGATAATTTTTATCATACCATACAGGTGGTTGATAATATTGCCAAACATACCAACGACCTCTGGTTAAGGTGGGCAGCTGTTTTGCACGATATTGCGAAGCCGGCAACCAAAAATTTTGAAGAAGGACATGGGTGGACATTTCATGGACATGAAGTGGTGGGAGGCAGGATGGTGCCCAAAATTTTTACAAAACTGAAACTGCCGCAAAACGAAAAGATGAAATTTGTGCGTAAGCTTGTTGAATTGCATTTGAGACCGATCAGTCTTACCAAAGAAAATATTACCGACAGTGCCATAAGAAGATTGTTATTTGATGCAGGTGAAGATATTGATGCACTGATGACCTTGTGCAAAGCAGATATCACATCTAAAAACAAATCTAAAGTAAAACGCTTCCTGGAAAATTTTGAAATGGTTCAGCAGCGTTGTGCAGAAGTTGAAGAAAAAGATCACCTGCGTAACTGGCAGCCACCTATTTCCGGGGAAATGATCATGCAAACCTTTAACCTGCCGCCATCAAGACCTGTTGGTGATCTGAAGAATGCTATACGGGAAGCCATATTAGATGGTATAATACCTAATGAATATGAAGCGGCTCATCATTATATGTTAGCAAAAGCAAAAGAGTTGGGAATTTTCAGTACTAATTCATAATTCTTAATTCTTAATTCTTAATTTTACCCTATGGCTATTTTACGATTCAGAATATATTGGGAAGATGATGACAGTGTGTACAGGGATATTGCTATTAAGCATACACAAAGTTTCCACGACCTCCACGAGGCTATTTTAAAGAGCTTTGAATTTGACACCAAGCATAAGGCTACTTTTTACCGCAGTAATGATAACTGGCAGCGTGGCCGGGAAATTTCGCTGGAAAAATATGACAAGGAATACAAGGCCGAGCCTTTGATCATGAATGAAACCGTAATGGGTTCAGAGATCACTAACCCCAACCAGAAATTCATTTACGAATACGACTTCAATAAATACTGGCATTTTATGGTGGAGCTTATCACTGTTGATAAATCTGAGAACAGTAAGCTTGTTTATCCCTCCTGCATACGTACCGAAGGCATTGCTCCCTCGCAGTATGGTACAAAGGGTTTGGTCGATAGCCGCCTTGCTGAGATGGAAGAAAAATACGACCTGCGGCCCGAAGCCATGGCAGAAGGATTTAGTGAAGAAGGAGAAGAAGGCGATAGCGTGGAAGCAGATGGAGAAGAGGATACACAGGCTGATGAGGCCAATGACGGGTTTTAATAATGGATAATTGGATAACGGATAATTGATAATTTTTTCAATTCAAGTCTGGGTTATTATTTTATACAGTATAAAAATTTAAACGATTACTTCCTTTGTATTGCTATTTGCTTTTCGAATACTTTTCCACTTTAAAACATTATCCATTATAAATTATTCCGTTATCCATTAAAAAGAGTTCTCTACAAACTCAAATACTTCAATGAATAAAACCTGCATCGTTATCGTTGGTCCAACTGCAGTTGGCAAAACTCCCCTCGCTGTAAAAACAGCATTACATTTTCAAACAGAAATAATCTCGGCCGACAGCCGGCAGTGTTTTAAAGAATTAAATATTGGAGTTGCCAAGCCTTCGGCAGAGGAGCTGCAGCAGGTAAAACATCATTTCATCAGCACTCACTGTATACAGGATGAAATGAATGCCGCTATTTATGAGCAATACGCTCTGGCAAAAGCTGATGAACTTTTTAAGAAGCATGATGTAGTTGTAATGGTTGGCGGTACCGGGTTGTATGTAAAAACATTTTGTAATGGCATAGATGAAGTACCGGTTATTGATGAAAAGATCAGGAAAAAAATAAATGACGATTTTGAATGGGAAGGTCTGGAATGGCTGCAACAGGAAGTGGAAAAAAATGATCCGCTTTATTATGCAAAAGGCGAAATAAAAAATCCACACCGGCTGTTGAGGGCATTGGAAGTAAAACTCTCCACCGGCAAATCAATTATTGAATTTCAAACACAGCAAAAAAAGCAACGCCCTTTTAATATTATTAAAATTGGCCTCGAAGTACCCAAAGAACAACTGCACAAAAATATCAACAGCAGGGGAGATGCCATGATGAAAGACGGTTTTTTGGATGAAGTAAAAAAATTGCTGCCATATAAAAAATTAAACGCATTACAAACCGTTGGTTACCGTGAATTATTCGGTCACCTTGCCGGCGACCTTTTATTGGCCGATGCTGTTGAGATCATTAAAATAAACACCCGTCAATATGCCAAGCGGCAAATGACCTGGTTTAAAAAAGATGAGGAAGTGATTTGGTGTGAGCCGGATTTTAGAAAAATTCTGGAAAAACTTAAGCAGACGCTGTAAAAGTACATTACATGCTTAAGTAATTAATAAGGAAATTTGACATGTACCTTGCATCCTTTACCCGGGCTGCTTTTTATGGATACCTTTCCGCTGAAACACTCTGCCCGGTAAATAATATTTGAAATGCCGATACCCCTTCTCTGAACTTTAGTGTTGAATCCTTTGCCATCATCAGTAACAGTAATTGAAATGAATCCAGCTTTTGCCATAATTACTATCCCTAGGCTTTGGGCTTCGGCATACTTAAAGACATTGTTGAGCAATTCCTGTATTATCCGGTAAATATTCAATTTCAGGTCATCGGGTATCATGTCATCGGCAATGGTATAGGTTAAGCTTGTCTGCACAGCAATGTTTTCACTTAAATTAATCAGCAGGTCCTGCACCTGTTCATTCAATCTGATACTTTTTTTAGGGGTTACTAATTTCTGGCAAAGCCTGCGTATCTCTTCAATGGAAAGGTCAATTAATTCCATAGGATATTTTATTAAATCCTTCACCTTTTCATCTTTTTTGCCGGCACTGCTCAGGTGCATTTTGGTGCCTGCCAGTATCTGGTTTACATTATCGTGCAGCTCCTGTCCAATAAAATTCCGCTCTTTTTCCTGGCCTTTTAAAACTGCCCTGGCAATCTTCTTTTGTTCAAGCACTTTATGTGCAAGTATTTTCTTTTCCAGCAACTTTACACTTGCTTCTGCTTCCTTGCGTTCGGTTATATCCTGTAGTATACCAAAAACCCTCAATGGTTTGCCGTATTCATCAAAATTGAACCGCCATTCAATATGCCCATATCTTTTTTTGCCCTCTTTCAGTTTAAAGCAAAAATCGATTTTAGAATCTGTATAATGCTGCAGGGCATCGGTAATCATTTCTTTTGAGGTTTCTCTGTCATCGGTATCCAGAAAAGATAAAAAAAGTTCTACTGATGGTTTTGTCTCAGCCTTGTTCAGGCCAAATATTCTGTACAATTCGTCAGACCAGGTGTGTGAATTATTGGCGAAATCAATTTCCCAGTTAGCTATATGGGCTATTGTCTGCGCTTCATTCAATCTTAATTCACTTTCTTTTAATTCTTCTTCAGCCTTTTTCTTTTCAGTAATGTCATTAACTATTACTATCCTGGAATTCGTATTATTGAATTCGATCTGGTGGTCTATCAATTCTATTGTCATCATCTCTCCATTTTTTTTCAGGTGCCTCCAGGTACCATGCCTTGAATACAAGCTGCCTTTGATTTTGCTTAAATCCTTTAACAAAGCAGGAATATCTTCGGCAGGCCTTATATCTTTTAATGTCATTGATAAAAATTCATCCCGGCTGTATCCATAGAGCTGCATGGCAGCTTCATTTACCTCAAGAAATTTCAATGTTTCTAAATTAAAGATCCAGATGGGTAAAGGGCTCTTATAAAATATCTTACGGTATTTTTCTTCACTTATTTTGAGGAGGTATTCCGTTTTTTTCTCTTCCGTAATATCTATGCTGATGGACAGGTGCTGGTAAGGTATTTTTTTTTCATCTAAAAATGGGATTATTGTTGTGTCAGCCCAAAACAAGTTCCCGTCTTTGGCCTTGTTACAAACTTCACCACGCCACAGCTGACCACATTTTATAGTATTTAGCATCTGTTTCATATATGAAGCTTGATGATATCCTGAATTCAAGATGCTGAATTTTTGACCAATTAATTCAGCGTCTGTGTAGCCTGATGTTTTGCAAAAATTGTGGTTAACATATATTAACCTCCCCTTTATGTCAGTAATGGAAACAATGGCTGATTGATCAAGTGCATATTTGTAATCGGTTATTTCTTTTAAAGCAGTTCGCTGTTCTAGTACGACTTTTATGGCAGCCGGTAGCCTGGCCATGCGATCTTTTAAAATATAATCATCTGCACCCTGTTTAATAATATTAGCTGCAAATTCTTCCGAAACTGTGCCAGTAACCATGATAAACGGTATATCGGGTAGTTTTTGCCTGGCTATGGAAAGAGCCTCGCTTGAATTAAACTGAGGAAGCGAATGATCAGAAAGTATTACTGATGGTAAAAACTCGTCCAAAGCTTTTAAAAAAGCTGGTTTATCCATGGCCAGGTGAAATGTGCAATTCATTTTTTCTTTAATCAGCAACCGCTGAATCATTTCAGCATCGGCCCTGCTGTCTTCCAGTAATAATATTTTTAATTGCTTGTTCATAGTTTTAGGGTTGTGGGGGTTGATTAAGTAACAGCCAGTATAATCCGATTTCAGTTATGGCTTTGGAGAAGCCGTCAAATTCCACTGGCTTTACAATATAACTGTTGGCTCCAAGACTGTATGCCTTTTCAATATCTGGGTTTTCTTTCGATGAAGTGAGTATGATAACCGGTATATTCCTGGTCAATTCATCTTCTTTAACTCTTTTTAAAACTTCAAGCCCGTCTACCTTAGGCATTTTCAGGTCCAGTAAAATTATCTTTGGTCTGTTATTCAGATCCCTGTTTTCAAATTCGCCTTTTCCAAATAGAAAATCAAGCGCCTTGGCGCCATCATTTAAATGTACAATGGTATTGGTAATTTTAATTTTCTGAAGTGCCCTGATGGTGAGCTCGGCATCATTTTTATTGTCTTCAACCAGCAATATTTCGACTTCTGACTGTATCATAATTATAAGTTTAATTATTATTAGGCAGGCTGAAATAAAAGGTAGCTCCTTTATTTACTTTGCTTTCGGCCCATATCTTTCCTTTATGTTTTTTAATGATGCGGTTTACTATGGCCAGCCCAACTCCTGTACCAGAAAATTCATCTGCAGCATGTAGTCTTTGAAAAACGCCAAACAACTTATGTGCATATTCCATATCAAAGCCAACGCCATTGTCGCTGATAGAATAAATCACCTCATTACTGCCGTTTTCTGATTGGATTTCAACAATCGGTTTATCTTTTCGGGATGAATACTTGATGGCATTGGACAGCAGGTTGATCATCACTTGCAGTATCAAATTATAATCGGCCCTGAGAGGCAAAAGATTGCCCAGTCTGATCTCGGCTTTCATCGAATCTGTTTGGTTAATTTCCTTTATGGCTGCATGAGTCAGATCATTCATATTGATGAATGATTTGTGTACTTCCTTTTTGCCAAGTCTTGAAAAGTCTAACAGGTCATCTATGAGTTTTCCCATTTTTTGGGCGTTGGCCTGTACTTCCCCCAACAACCTTTTACCCTCATTGTCAAAGAGGTTGTGATAATCTTCTTCCAGTATCCTCGCATAGCCATTAACAGCCCGCAGCGGCGACCGCAGATCATGTGATACAGAATAAGAAAACGACTCCAGTTCTTCTGTTCGTACTTTTACCCTGGTTTCCAGTTCTTCATTTAGCATCCTAATGTGTTCTTCTGCTTTTTTTCTTTCTTCAATATCGGTTATAAAAGCTATCCCCTTATTCATGTTGTCATCTGCTAATGCTGCTGCCACTATCAATACAGGTTTACGGCTTCCATCCTTACATAGATATTCTTTTTCAAATGTGTCACAAATGCCGGTTTGTTCAATCTGTTGCAGGGCTTTTTCATCCAGTTCCCGGTATTCTGGTGGGGTCATCTTTTGCCATTGTACTTTTCCCTGGTTTAAATCCTCTCTGCTATAACCTACTATTTCCAAAAAATGGTCATTGGCCTCATATATTTCGCCGTTCTTATCCCAAAATAAGATACCTACTATATTTGACTCAAATATTCGTCTGAACTTTGTTTCACTTCGTTGTAAGGCCCGTTCCGCTACAATTCGACCTGTTATATTTCGTGATATTTTAGAAGCCCCGATAATGTTTCCAAACAGGTCTCTGATAGGAGAAATAGACAGCCAGATATAGATCAGCTCCCCTTTTTTGGTTATTCTTTCTGTTTCATAATGATCAATGGTTTCGCCCTTTTTTATCCTGGCAATAGTCTCTTTTTCAAAACCATGCAAATGGGGAGGTATGATGAGGGAAATGTTTTTGCCAATGGCTTCAATTGCGGTATAACCGAAAATCTTTTCTGCTCCATGGTTCCAACTTGTAATTAATCCGTTAAGGTCTTTACTGATAACAGCATCGTCGGTTGAACTGATAATGGATGCATATAAAGCATTCTGTTCTTCCAGTTTTTTTCTTTCGGTAATGTCAGATCTTATCGCAACATACTGGTATGGCTTTTTATCTTCGTTAAGAAATGGAACAATGGTAGTATCAACCCAATAATAAGTTCCGTCTTTTGCCTTGTTCTTAAGTTCGCCCCGCCATATTTTGCCTTTTGCAATGGTTGTCCAAAGCGACTTTATAAACTCTTTAGGATGCTGGCCTGAGTTAATGATGCGGTGATCCTGGCCAATCAATTCTTGAAGTTTGTATTTTGAAATTTTGCAGAAATTATCGTTTGCGTATTTAATAATCCCTTTCTGATCGGTAATGGCTACAATCGAAGATTCATCGAGGGCATATTTGTAGTCGGTGATTTCTTTAACCGTCTGGTGTAGCTCGGCAGTTCTTGCTTCAACCCTTTGCTCTAACTGGGCATTTAATTGTTTAATTTTTTCAGCGGCCTTTTTCCGTTCGGATATATCACTGATGAAACCAATAAAAAATTTTTCCCCTTTAAATTCAAAAGCTGAAATGCTCAGGCCTGCATCAAATTCAATGTCGCCCTTGCGCAGGGCCGAGAGTTCAAGTGATCTGTTCAGCATTTTCCCGGCGCCTGTTTCTAAAAAATGTTTTAACCCGTTGAGGTGTGCTTCATGGTATCGTTTTGGAATGATAATTTCGTGCATGGCTTTTCCAATCACTTCGTCTTTATGCCAGTTAAATATCTGTTCTGCTTTTGGGTTCCATTCCCTGATCCTGCTTTCTTCATCAATAACAATAACTGCTTCAGGAGCACTGTTTATAATGTTGTGAAAACGTTTTTGTGCATCTTCTATTATTTTAATATGAGCTTCTAGTTCTTCGCTGACGGTATTGAGCCCAATGGCAATGGCATCCAGTTCGTCGCCACGGTCACTGACTGTCATCTTCGAGGTAAAATCGAGTTTAGCAGTTTTTAATAAAGACTCAATAATCGCATTGACCCTTTCTTCATTTTCATTTATGTATACTTTTCCATCATGCATAAAACAGAATCATTACTGATTATAAATATTGTTTAAGCCATTCTTTAGCCTTTATTTCATCATCAAACATTTTGATGGGGTAGGGTTGTTTCTTGATACTGAAAAATAAATTGGCTACCATCCTTCCTGCAGCTGAACTGGATACAACGGCAATTGCTTTTACAAGATCAGGCATCACGTCAGCAATATAATCACGCAGTTCTTTACTTAGCGGGGTTGAGTTGGTATTGTCGGAAAGCATGCAAACTTTTTTACCGCCGGTGAGTTTCTTAAAATCTTCAACTGTTTTTTTTGTTTCTGCTAAAGTTAGTGGAGCCACCTTTTTTGAAACGGAGCAGAGGATACCATCCTCGTCAAACCACATGGTTGAATTTGGCCAGTCAATTAATTTTGCATTTTCAGGAGGTAACATGATTAAATTAATTATTAAACTTTTTTAAAATATTAATTCAAATAGTCTATCAAATCTAAAAATAGTTATCAAATATAACAACATGGTACTAACGGCAGCAAGTAAGAATAATAGTGGTAGCTTACTTTTCATGCTTAGATTATTGTAGTAAATTAGTTATTATAACTTTTAACGGTTGTAGAAACTTTACTACATTTTTTATATAATGACAAAGCTGTGACTATTTAAAACATGCCCGTTTTTGGTATTATTTTTTTTGTTATGTGTTTATATTATCAGCAATTTTCAGGCGGAACACAAACTACGGTAAAAGAAATTTTATACTGGTGAGGATGGGTTCATAAAAATTGATCAATTATGTAATGCCCTGGTACAATCAGGGCGTTACAGAAAAGACACAAGTGATTCCCAAAAACTTTTGTATAAATTTTAAAATTATTTTGGGGAACACTTGCCAGTGGGAGACCTTTTATTGGCCGATGCTGTTGAGATCATTAAAATAAATACCCGCCAATATGCCAAGAGGCAAATGACCTGGTTTAAAAAAGATGAGGAAGTGAGATGGTGTGCTCCGGAGTTTGAGAAAATGGTGGAGTTAATGAAATAAAATGATTTTGTGTTTACTTACTCACAAAGTCTGGCAAAGTCTCGCCTGAATAAAAAAATGCCACTATTAACCGAAGTTGATGAGATTTTCAAATATTACTGCCTCATTTTCGTCGTTGAAACTTAGTATCATTTCGTCATTTATTTTATAATCAAAATCGCCAGCTGGCCTATTATAAATTTCGCCTGAATAAAGATGTATGCTTTTTAATTCGAACTCAAGTGAAATTTTAAAAGGTAAGTTGTGTATACCTTGTTTTGTATTAATGTTTTTAATTTTAGAGTGTATTGAAACATAGAACTTAGATTGATCAATTTCTTGAAGTGCAGACACCCAGAGACCGTCCACACCCTCACTTGTCATGGAAGTGCCAATTTGAAAATTCCCTTTGTCTGTTATTAATGAAACAGAATTGCAATAAAGAAAATCGAAGGGTATGTTTTTAATATCGAAAGTTCGGTTTGAGTCGATATCAAAAATTATTACTGAAACAAAAGCATTTTCTATTGTTGTGAAAAAACTTTCAAGGTTTATTTTATAGGCTAGCTTGTTGAGTCATATCTTAAAGTTACAGCTAACCAAATATACAGTATAAAAAAACGCCCCGAAAAACTCCGGGGCATTTACAGGCAGTTGCTATACCTTATTTCACTTTTAATTTTCTGGGATTTTGGTAAGTATTCCAAAAAATCAACAAATCAATTTCATTTTTTTGTGGTTTATATTTATAAAGCAATAATATTCGCTTGTGAACTAATGTAGCACGTATATTGGGATATTTTTTATTCCGGGGATTTCCTATTCCCGGGTGTTTTGATAAATTGGCTAACCTTTTATCAACCAATAATACAAAATTACTTACCTCTTTTGCTGTCCATTCTTTTTCTAAATAAGTGATATTGGCTTTGTATGTAAGCCATGCCCTGTTGGTCCAGTTTATTTTGCAATCCATTTCTTATACCTTTTTTGTATTTCTGCATGTGGTATCACCTGACCTTTCTCCGATTCTTTAAGTGCCATTTCTACATCAGCTTTTACTTTATCAGGCATAGTATCCCACCAGTCATTATCTGCATCTACTTCCAACATGGCATGCATCATTTTTACTACTTTTAGATCAGCAGTATCTATATATTTTTTAACTTCATGCCGCATTATTTTGTCTGTATTCATACAAGTATGTGTTTACACAAATTTACTTTTTTATTTTCATAAAAACGCCTCGGAAAACTCCAGGGCATTTATAAGCAATTGGCAGACGTTAAAATTTTAATCCAACAGTAGCTATTATATTTCCTCTTTGTTGTTTTAATGTTTCGCCGTTGGTGTTCGTGCTGATGGTTGGCAGCCAGGCAATCACCACCAACACAGCAGTCTGCTTTATTAATCTTAAACTCACTTCTGCATGTATTACTCATTGAAATGCGTTAAAAAATTCCACTCCGTTTTGTTTAACTCATAAAAAGAGGCAGAGGAATACCGGTATTGTTCAGGAAAATTACACAATCCTGCATTATAAGGCTTTCGACAGGCGGAACACAAACTGCGGCAACTCACGAGTGACAGAGCGGGCTTACTAAATTTGGGATGTGTTACCTGCGGCGGCAGAAACAAAAGCCCGGGTGAATGATTGTTCTGATTTGCTTTCAACTTTAGTTCTTTGTATTTTTGATAACAACGCCAGACTCTTTTAAGCCTGCAGTAAATTCGTTGTGATTTGCTTTCAACTTTAGTTCTTTGTATTTTTGATAACAACATAATGCATACCCTTTAAAACGCAACCGGTGTTGTGATTTGCTTTCAACTTTAGTTCTTTGTATTTTTGATAACAACTGCAGTAATTGCAGCATTTGAACTTTACCGGTTGTGATTTGCTTTCAACTTTAGTTCTTTGTATTTTTGATAACAACAAGTGTGCTGAGGCGTGTCTTTCATAACCAGTTGTGATTTGCTTTCAACTTTAGTTCTTTGTATTTTTGATAACAACTATCTTACAAAATTGCGGGAAACAAACCGGGTTGTGATTTGCTTTCAACTTTAGTTCTTTGTATTTTTGATAACAACACATGGCCGGAAAAAATTATTATGAATCCAGTTGTGATTTGCTTTCAACTTTAGTTCTTTGTATTTTTGATAACAACTAAGGGCCGGTAAGAAGCCTTTACTTGCCGGTTGTGATTTGCTTTCAACTTTAGTTCTTTGTATTTTTGATAACAACCATGACGGTATCCCAGACTATGAAAGCGCAGTTGTGATTTGCTTTCAACTTTAGTTCTTTGTATTTTTGATAACAACTGTAGAAATATGGAGCTGATGGAAGTGCTTGTTGTGATTTGCTTTCAACTTTAGTTCTTTGTATTTTTGATAACAACTAAGAATTTTCCAGCCGCAGAGCTGTCATTGTTGTGATTTGCTTTCAACTTTAGTTCTTTGTATTTTTGATAACAACCTAAACGCTTACGGGCTTCAGGCAAATTAGTTGTGATTTGCTTTCAACTTTAGTTCTTTGTATTTTTGATAACAACGTGGAATATGTTGAAATGAAACAAGATTTTGTTGTGATTTGCTTTCAACTTTAGTTCTTTGTATTTTTGATAACAACCGAAAGC
Source organism: Chitinophagales bacterium (assembly GCA_038257425.1). GTDB lineage: Bacteria > Bacteroidota > Bacteroidia > Chitinophagales > Chitinophagaceae > Ferruginibacter. The sequence continues at coordinate 138 of JBBSJI010000022.1, read as the reverse complement.
CCTTTGCACCAGTAATCATTTTTGTTGTGATTTGCTTTCAACTTTAGTTCTTTGTATTTTTGATAACAACTTGATAACTGAAATCAATCTCATTTGGGTAGTTGTGATTTGCTTTCAACTTTAGTTCTTTGTATTTTT
>JBBSJI010000021.1:0-39418 GCA_038257425.1 Chitinophagales bacterium | reverse complement strand
GGAGATGGAATTTTATTACCTATCACTCAATTAACCTCTGCTGCAAGTGGTTCAGAAACTGAAATAAAAAGATTAGGAGTTTCTGGCAATAAACGAGCAGGTTATGCAGTTTATTTTCGAACAAAAGGATTTACTGGCTTATCGAACTATTCTATACAAATTGAAAATGCAATTGCTACTGGAGAGGTTAAATCATTTGGCATGTCAAGCGATGAAGCATTAACTGAATTAAAAAAAGCTAAGGATAAACTGGACTTAGGTTTGATTACACAAGAACAGTATGAAAAAATAAAAGCAGAATTAGTTAAATACATTCATTAATATTTTTTAGAAAATACTTTAAGGCAAATCTCTACGCCGCTGTTGGTGTTCCTTATCCAGCCCGAAGCCCACCGACTGCCGTTATCAGTTGAGGAATTGGCTAAAATTGGATTTGGTAGCCTTAATGAGGCAATTCTTAAGTTTTCAAAAGAAAAAAAGTAATGAAAGAGTTTCCTTCAAATAATTCAGATTTCATTTTATATACTTCACAAGATGGTGAAGTCAGAGTTGATGTGTTGATTAATGAAGAAACCGTTTGGCTAACTCAAAAAGCAATAGCCGAACTTTTTGATATTGATAGAACAGTAATTACAAAGCACCTTAAAAACATTTTTGATAGTAGTGAATTGGATGAAAATTCAGTATGTGCAAAAAATGCACATACTGCAAAAGATGGTAAATCTTACTATACTAATTTCTATAATCTGGATGCAATAATATCAGTAGGTTACAGAGTAAACTCTAAACAGGCCACACAATTTAGAATTTGGGCCACCAAAACTTTAAAAGAATTTATCATTAAAGGATTTGTAATAGATGATAAACGATTAAAGCAAGGTGGTCAAGTTTTTGGCAAAGATTACTTTGAAGAATTACTTGAAAGAATTCGGGAAATCCGAGCATCGGAGAGACGATTCTATCAAAAAATAACTCCGCCGTTGTTGGTGTTCCTTATCCAGCCCGAAGCCCACCGACTGCCGTTGTTGCTGTTCGTGCCGCAGCTAATGCAGCGTTGGCATCACCAACAACCAGCAGAGGCTATCAATTAGAAACTTATAATTAAACCAGTAAGCAATGTTGTTGGTGATTGCCCGGCTTCAATACCATCTGCACAAACACCAACAACGGCGAAGTACATTACTCCTTTTCAGTTTTGTGCCAGGAAGTATGCAACTAATTATCATAATTGTGTAACAATCTTGTTGACAAAGAAACAGTACCTTGTACCTTCTGCTAAACAAACCTAAAAACACCTATATGAGATTTATTGTAAACATCCTGGTAACTGCTGTAATTGTATTTGTACTTTCAAAACTTTTATCGCCGCATGTGCACATCAATGATTTGGTAACGGCTATCGTTTTTGTGCTGGTGCTGGCTGTACTGAATTTCGTTGTTAAACCGCTGCTTACTATTTTAACCCTGCCACTTACTATTGTAACGCTGGGACTTTTCCTTTTAGTCATCAATGTCATCATCATCATGCTGGCCGATTATTTTGTTTCGGGTATCAGGATCGAAAGCTTTCTGTGGGCTTTTATATTTGGTTTATTGTTGTCGATAGTTAGTACGTTGCTTAATAAGCTGGAAAAAAAATGGACGATATAAAGTCATACTTCGCCGCCCATGGCCTCCCTGCCAACAGCGAAAAGCGCAAAATATTCACGGGGCATTTGAAAAGATAGTGGTAATAAATCCTTGTTCCCGTTCAATTAAAGCTTATCTTCAGAAGGTGCGTTTCCGGACGCCGGATTCTTTCAGGTAATATATTGTTTTTCTTCGGCAACATTATTTGCCCGGATTATACATTTCATTTTTTATTCATTTTTAAATCATACAGTATGGACAACATCGTGTTTTATATTATCGGCGGGGTATTGTTATTTTTTTCAATGGGCGTAAAGATCGTACGCCCAACACACAGGGGCCTTATTGAAAGGTTGGGCAAATACCGCCGGTTTGCCAACCCCGGTTTTCACTGGATCATTCCTTTCATCGAACGGATGTTTATTGTAAATACCACAGAACAAATGGTAGATGCGCAGGCGCAGGAGATCATTACCAATGATAACCTGAATGCGTCGGTAGATGCCCAGGTTTATTTCCGGGTGATTGGCGATGAAGAAAGCGTTAAACAATCGCAATATAATGTAAACAAGTATGAATGGCAGATTGTGAACCTGGCCCGTACCACCCTACGCAATATAATAGGTACGCTTACATTACGATCAGCCAATAGTGAAAGAGGCAAGATCAATGCTGAATTGCATAAAACCCTGATGGAAGAAACCAGGTCATGGGGTATTGAAGTTATCCGTACAGAATTGAAACAGATTGACCCTCCATCAGATGTGCAGGAAACGATGAATAAAGTGGTGAAAGCAGAGAATGAAAAGATCGCTGCCATAGATTATGCAACAGCCAGGGAAACGGTGGCTGATGGAGAAAAGAGGGCAAGGATCAAAGAAGCAGAAGGATCCAAGCGGGCAAAAATTTTACAGGCTGAAGGAGAAGCAGAAGCCATCAAGATGGTAAACGAAGCGGCAGAAGAATATTTTATTGGCAATGCACAGGTATTGCGGAAACTGGAAGCAGTAGAAAAGGCGATGAGTGAGAATACAAAATATATAGTTCCCGCCGGAACAGATCTTGTAAATGTGATCAGTGATATGGCAGGTATTTTGCCTTTAAAAGGAGTAACCAGGAAAGAACTGTAGTAAAAGCTTCTCCCGAACCGGCGATATGCAGGACCGTTATCAGGCGTTTGCGTACCTGCCTACCGGCAGGTAGTTAAGTGCCAGCTAATGCGGTTGCAAAATAATATACAGTACTGGCTCAGTTGTTCCCAGCCGTAAAAAACAGTTTATTAACGCAATCATATTGTGCGCTTGCACCAGTGAGTCATCTTCAGTCTGTGCCGGGCAATTCACTCAGTTATGCAATAGGAGGAAACGGACTGGAGTTTTATGTGATAGAAATAAATGAAGTACTATAACTATTCACGGATAGATATTATACCGCATTCGAAAAAATGATATCATTTGTATAAATGACTAAATCCATTTTTAGGCTGAAATAATTTTCTCAGCTTCTTCCTGGTCCTTTGAAAATATTTTAACTCTCACACCACCGCCGGGGTTGAAGCCAACCACATTCTCATTTTCAATAAACGAATCTATTCCTGCTGCTTTCAGTTTGTCCTGTACTATATTGGCTTCAAGTATATCATTGTAAGTGTACAGAAGTATGGTGCTGTCTTGTGTCATAATATAAATTGATTTAGTGCTTATTTTTAAATGTGTGTGTTCTATAGTCCCTTCAAAAACTACGCCATTTAGTTTATTGTAAAGCAAAACCAAAGCAGGATAAATAATACACTTCGCAGAATGACGAGTCCTGTGCCAGAGACTCGCCTGAAAATAAAAATCCTGATCAAGATAAACTTTGCTCCCTTACAGTTTCCACTTCATCCACCGTCATCGGTAATTTCTTTCCCAATAACCGATAAGCGTTTTCTGTGATTAAATAATCTTCCTCTACACGTATGCCGCTGAAATCCCGATATTGCTCCAAAGCAGTATAGTTAAAAAACTCAGCAAACTTATTTGCTGCTTTCCATGCATCTATTAATTGCGGTATACAGTAAATACCGGGTTCTACAGTAAGTGTAAAACCGGGCTCCAGGGCACGGCCCAGGCGTAAAGATTTCATGCCAAACTGTGTGCTCTTCTTCAACACATCCGTATAACCAACATAGGGCTCACCCAAATCTTCCATATCATGTACATCCAGCCCGATCATATGGCCCAGGCCGCATTGAAAGAACATGGCATGTGCACCTGCTGCAACAGCTTCCTGTGCATCACCTTTCATTACACCCAGTTGCTGCATGCCTTCCACAATTTTATGTGCTGCATTCAAATACACATCCCTGAATAATACACCGGGTTTTAACATGGCTACCGAACTGTTATGTGCATGCAAAACAATTTCATATACTTCCTTTTGTTTTGCTGTAAATTTTTTACCAACCGGAAAGGTACAGGTAAGATCGCCGGCATAATTCATATCGTTGGCAGCTCCGGCATCGCATAATACCATCTGCCCTTCTTTGATGGTATTGCCGCTGTATACATTGTGCAGTGTTTCTCCATGAATGGTAACAATAGGATGAAACGAAAGGCTCGCATTATTGGCATAAGCTGTTTCCTTCACTTTTGCCATTACTTCATATTCCTTCATGCCCGGTTTGGCATAACGCATGGCAGCCAGGTGCATATCAGCGCTGATGATTGTGGCTTTGTCCATCTCTTCCACTTCGCAACTTTCCTTATAAGAACGCTGGCTTACGATCGCTTTTATTAAGGGTACCGAAGCTGCATCGCCAACTGCATTTACGGCTATGTTTAACCACTGCGCTATCTTTATTTTATTCTCTGCTCGATAGGGAGGAATGAAATGTATTTGTCTGCCGCTGATTATTGCCTTGCGGATAACGGTTTCAATAGCAGCATAGGGCGCTGTTTTTGAAACACCAACGGCCGCTGCCATTTCCACCACGGTTGATTGTGGCCCTGTCCATACAATATCTTCAATGCTTAACTCATTGCCAAAGACAGTCTCTTCACCACTCTCCGCATCAATGATGGCTGCCAATCCAGGAAGGTCAATTCCAAAATAATATAAAAAGCAACTGTCCTGCCGGAACGGATACCAATTGTCTTTATAATTCATGCCACTCTCTTCATTGCCCATTAAAAGTATCAGTCCGCCTTTAATATTTTCCTTTAAAACTTTACGCCTGTTTTCATAAACGGAAGATTCAAATAATCTGAATTGCATAATTTTATTTTTTTACCCTTTTTAATATGAAGCTTGCTGCCAAAGTTAATAGTAATTTTTTCGCCGATGTTGCTGATAACAAAAGGCTGTTACCAACCTATTTTGTGGAAGCCTTAACAATTAACTGCATATTTTATCAAGGCCGTAGCATACTTTAAAATACCCTTAACTTTTATGCCCGTGCAGGTTACCTATTTTTACAGCTTTAAAAAAACCGAACCCATAATGAAATCTATCAGTACCCTTTCCGTTATTGCTGTGCTTGCACTTTCTTCCTGCAGTACTTTACAAAGATCTTATTTCACCGTTGATACCCGTAAAAGAGTGGAGGAAAGAGCCATCCCGGTAGAAAAACTCCAGTTTTATATTGACAAAGATGTGGAGCTTAAGAGAGAGCTGTCGGCAAGAGATGCGAAAGTAAGTTCCGGCAAAGTGGTTTTTGAGAATGGCAAATATGTTAATATCATCGTTTTAAAAGCGGGTACACAGGGTGTTTGTACCATGGCGCTCAACAATACATTAGAAATATCTTTTGAGAACGGTGATAATAAGAATTTAAGGTTTGGCGTTCCGGAAAAAGCCGGTTCAACTGCCGTGTACAGCCTCTTTGCAGATCAGTGGACAAACAGTTATAATACTTACAACCCAAATGTGGTGCAGGTAGGAAAGATCGTATATGATGGCGAGGTGTATTATATGCGTTTTAGTGGCGAGCGTCCAAAACTGATGATCCAGAAAACGGCAAAGGATAAATACCAGGTTAATAAGCGGGTAATGAGCGGGCGAAAGGTAGATTGATGCAATAAATATATTTTTCTTCAAGAGGTCTGCAATTATGTAGACCTTTTTTATTTTGGTTGTTTTAATTTGAAAATCAGTGCATCAAATTTAAAACTGATGAAATACTGTTTGAAGTCTTTATCTACCTAAACACAACTTTCTTCGTATTTTTAAGGTCAACCTAAAGATCATGAAACAACTATTCCTCCTGGCCGCATTATTTTATTATCACACAGCATCTTCCCAAACCATTATCCAGCGTGATGCTGAAATTGAAAATATGGTTAAAGAAGTTTCTCCCGATTCTTTACAATCTTATATAAAAGCAATGGTGAGTTTTGGTACCCGAAATACACTAAGCACACAAACCAACCCAAAGCGGGGCATTGGTGCAGCCAGGATTTGGGTGCTGAATAAGTTCAATGAATTTGCTAAACAATCAAAAGGCAGGTTAACTGCTTTTATTGATACTACCAGCTTGCAACCCGATAAAAGAAGGATTGACACTATAACCCTTTTAGGCAACGTAGTGGCTACTTTAAAAGGAACTGATCCCAATGACAACCGCATCTTCATCATCAGCGGCCACCTGGATAATATGCGTAGTAGTCCTACAGAACGGATTGGCGATGCACCCGGTGCAAACGACGATGCCAGCGGCTGTGCGGCTGTTATTGAATGTGCAAGGATCATGAGCAAACATGGTTTTCCGGCAACCATTATTTTTGTAACGGTAAGCGGCGAAGAGCAGGGATTATTGGGCTCAGCTTTTATGAGTGAAAAAGCAAAGAAGGAGAACTGGAATATTGTGGCCGTGCTCAACAACGATATCATGGGCAGCAACAACAGCAATGAAACAAATATCATTAACAATACAAAACTGAGGGTGTTCAGCGAGGGCATACCTGCATACGAAACCGAAAAAATTGCAGCCAATATACGCAACCTGGGCATGGAGAATGATGGAAAGTCGAGACAGCTTGCACGCTATGTAAAAGAAATTGGTGAGCGCTATGTAGATAACCTTGAAGTGGTTTTAATTTACCGCAATGATCGGTTCCTGCGTGGCGGTGATCATACACCTTACGTACAGCGTGGCTTTGCTGCAGTTCGTTTTACAGAGATGAATGAGAACTATACCCGCCAGCACCAGGATGTAAGAGTGGAGAACGGCATTAGCTATGGCGACCTGGAAATACATATAGATTATGAATACCTGCGTAAGAACACGGCCATGAACCTGGCCAACTTAATTAACCTTTCCAAAGCACCGGCAATGCCCGATTCTGTAAAAATGGAAGTAAAGAAACTCACCAACTCTACATTATTATATTGGCAGGCACCTAAGATCGGTAAAGTAAAAGGCTACTATGTACTGGTAAGAGAAACAACCAGCGCTTTCTGGCAAAGAAAAATATTTACAACGGCAACCGAAATGCGTTTGCCTTTTTCAAAAGACAATTATTTTTTTGCTGTGCAGTCTGTTAATGAAACTGGCAATGAAAGTTTACCAGTAGTACCCCTGCCGGGAAAATAAATTTTAATTGATGCAAAAAAAAATCATGAGATCAGTATTTATAATCGCTTGTTTATTTTTTACAGCAACCAGCTTCAGCCAAAATATAACCGGCAACTGGGAAGGTAGTTTACAGGTACAGGGAACAGAGCTTCCCATTATTTTCCATATTGTTAAAGACAGTGCAGGTAAATACCAGGCCACATTCGACAGCCCAAAACAAAAAGCTTATAACCTGGCCTGTAGCGATGTTTTAATTAAAGCAGACAGTGTGATCATCCTGATACAAATGCTGAAAGGCAGTTATGCCGGCCAGCTGGATGCAACTAACAAACAATTAACCGGAACCTGGAAGCAGGGTGCTGCAGCACTGCCTTTAACTTTAAAAAAGACCAGCGATGCGGCAACAACAAAAGTCATCACCCGCACACAAACACCCAAGCCTCCATTTCCTTATAAGTCGGAAGATGTGGAATATGATAATGCAGATAAGTCCGTTCATTTTGGTGCAACATTTACGGTGCCCCTGCCCGATCCGAACGTAAATTATTTCAGGACGCCTGTTTATCCCACCGTTATCTTAATTACCGGCAGCGGCAAGCAGGACCGTGATGAAACGATCATGGGGCATAAACCTTTTGCCGTGATCGCTGATTACCTTACCCGGCAGGGCATTGCCGTGTTGCGTGTTGATGACAGGGATATGGGTAAAACAACAGGAGATTATAACAAATCAACCTCGGCTGATTTTGCCAAAGACATAGAAGCAGGCATCGCTTATTTACAAAGCAGGGAAGATGTGGATACCGGCAACATTGGATTGATAGGCCATAGTGAAGGCGGGTTGATAGCACCGATGGTTGCTGTAAAAACCAACGATGTAAAATTCATTATACTGCTGGCAGGGCCGGGCGAAAAGATCAGCACACTGATGGAACAACAGGCTGATGATGTGGCTGCGGCTTCGGGTGTATCTAAAAAATACCTGGAGGAATACCGGTTGCTTTACCGGCAACTGGTAAGTACCATTGTAAACGAGCCAGATACGGCAAAGGCTTTAGTTAAATCGATAGCCGTTTTTAACGACTGGCAAAAAGATAAAGATATCTTGCTGGTAAAAGCTACAACCGGCGTAACGAATGAAAAAAGCAAGGTTGATTTTGTAAAGGGTTTTGTTGAGCAGCTGAGCAGTCCCTGGTTTAATTATTTTTTAAAATTTGATCCGGCTGATTATCTTACTAAAGTGAAATGCCCGGTACTGGCTTTAAATGGGGAGAAAGATATCCAAGTATCAGCAAAACCCAATCTTGATGCTATAAAAAATGCATTGGTAAAAGCAGGTAATACAAATTTTAAAACCATGGTCATGCCGGGGCTCAATCATTTATTTCAGCATTGTAAAAAATGTACGGTAGAAGAATATGCTGAGCTGGAAGAAACTTTTGATATGGAAACACTGAAACTGATGGGCAACTGGATAAAGACAGGACGCTTTAAATAATCAAAAGCCCCCGCAAATAAATACGGAGGCTTTTTTAACACAAAAATCAACTACATTTTTTTTGTTCTACGCTCTATATCCAGGTCGCCGTTGCTGTAGCATTTTAGGCTTACTGTCTCGCTTTTGTTTGAAACAGTAACATAATACCTGGTTACTCCCTCAAAAGTTAACTCTGTAATTGGTTTGTCTACTTCGTAGTTTTTGTAATCTTCTGCAATAGCCAACGAGATACTTAATGGCAATTGCTCTTTCTGGATCTTCCTGGAAATACCAACCAGTTCACCGGCTTCGTTATAAGCCGCATCTACGGAAACATTGTTCAATGTAAAAGTGGCAAAATAAAAATCATTCGATTTTTCCCACTTTACATCATTGGCTTTTGAAAAATCATTTTGAAAGGCTGCAATTACCACAGGTGATACTTTTACACGATCTGTAGCAAATGTACTGAAGGTGAACAGCATTACGATCGCTGTTAAAACGGTTTTGAACTTTTTCATAACTATACTTTTTTGTTTGTTTTAAAATAGCTGCTTCATGGCTTGCAGCTTTAATTACGATGTAAAACTAATATCAGGGCGGTGATGATTTTTTCAGAACTGTACAGGCACTGTTAAAAAAAGCTAAAGGCGGTACGGGCGGCAATAAAAACACCATCCCTCATTTTACGTTTGATAGAATTTAAGTATTTGTATTTTTTTCTTAAAGAAAAGATAAAAGATGATTTGTTTCTGTTAAAAAGTGAAAGCGGCATTAACAATTTTATTACAAATGGGTTTATATGCAAATGCATAAGCAGTTTTAATCTAAGTATCTTTAACCATCAGAATGAATTACCTGGCTCATGCATATCTTTCCTTTAACCTGCCCGAAATATTGGTGGGCAATATGATCAGCGATTATATTAAAGGAAAGAAACAGTTTGATTATCCTTTACCCGTTCAAAAAGGAATAAAGCTGCACCGGCTAATTGATAATTACACCGATACCCATGCTGCCACCCAGGAACTTAAAGCTTTCTTCAGGCCACAATACCGCCTTTACTCTGGGGCCTTTGCAGATGTGGTTTATGATCATTTCCTGGCCAATGATAAAAATGAGTTTGTGCATGAGGAAGACCTGAAACAATTCTCAGCCATCACTTACCGGGAACTGGAAAAGCATAAGGAGCTTTTTCCATTGCCCTTTCAAAAAATGTTCCCTTATATGCGGGAGCACGACTGGCTGTATAATTACCAGCACAGGTGGGCCATTGAAAAAAGCTTTGGCGGGCTGGTTCGCCGGGCCGCCTATCTTACCGAAAGTGAAATTGCATTTGAGATCTTTAATAAACATTATGAGGCCATGCAGGTTTGTTATGATAACTTTTTCACTGATCTGAAAAAATATACCGCAGGTCAATTAGATGAATTATTGCAAGCCTGATTTCGTTATCTTTAAATAAAAAACATGAAATTTTTATTGTTGTCGGTTGTATTTTTTAGTTTTTATTTTTCGGCAGTACAAGCGCAATCCAAATTACCTGCATTGGATAAGTCGCCGATGGATATGAGTTATTTTCCAAACCGCTACCCCGTTCTTAAAATTCAGAATAAAGTAAATGAACCGCCGGTTGCAAGGGTCATTTACAGCCGTCCGCAAAAAATGGGCAGGGTTATTTTTGGAGAACTGATCGAGTATGGAAAAGTGTGGCGGCTTGGTGCCAACGAAGCAACTGAGATTGAATTTTTTCAGGATGTAAAGATTAATGACAATAAAATTAAAAAAGGCAGGTACAGCATGTACTGCATCCCTTACGAAGCAAAGTGGACCATAATCATTAATAAAGACAACGATATCTGGGGGTCATTTAAATACGATGAAAAAAATGATCTGGCCCGTATGGATATAGCCGTACAAAAGCAATCAGAAATAACAGAAGAATTTGTAATGTCATTTGATAAAACGGATACCGGCGCTAACCTGGTTATTGCCTGGGACAATATTAAACTTGATCTACCTATTGTGTTTTAATATAATTATTATGTTTTTAAAAAAAATAGCTGCAGTTGTTACCATAGTTTTTATTACAGTTTCTTTTTTCAGCTGTGAGCCAAAAGCAAACACAGTACCCGGCGAAAGCACCAAACTCCGGAACCCATTATCTGTAAAAGACAGCGTGATACTTTCCATTGATAAATCTCCCATGGATATGAGTTATTTTCCGGAGGATTATCCCCAGCAAAAAATGATAACACCCGATATGCCTAACCCTGTTGCCCGGGTTATTTATAGTCGCCCTCAAAAAAACGGAAGGGTCATTTTTGCAGACACTTCTGTTACCCAGAATCTAATTCAGCATTATGGCCAGGAGTGGCGCATGGGTGCCAATGAAGCCACGGAAATAGAATTTTTTAAAGAAGTTAGCATTGGCGGAAAAAAAATACCTGCAGGGCGTTATATCATGTACTGCATTCCTTATCCCGATAAGTGGACAATTATTTTAAACCAAAACTTATACAGCTGGGGGCTGCATATTGACAAAACCAAAGACCTTGTTGAAATAGAATTACCGGTAATAAAGAACAATGTGGTAATTGAATATTTTACCATGTTGTTCCAAAACTCAACTTATGGCTGCGAACTGGTAATGGCATGGGGTGATGTGAAAGTAGTGATGCCGGTTAATTTCAACTGATCTTTTCTTCCCGTATCGGTTATTTATATTTATTGATATTTTACTATGTGTGGAATTGCAGGAATAATTTTAAAGACCGCTAATCCAATGGCACCGGTACATTTAAAAAAAATGACCGATGCAATTGCCCATCGTGGTCCGGATGGAGAAGGCCAATGGAGCAACAGTAGCAACACTGTTCATTTGGGTCATCGCCGGCTATCTATTATTGACCTGAGTAATGCAGCTGCACAGCCTATGCAATATGCCAACCGCTACCAGGTAGTGCACAACGGCGAAATTTACAATTACCTGGAGGTAAGATCTTTTTTACTGAATAAAGGCTACAGTTTTACAACCCAGTCGGATACTGAAGTAATACTGGCGGCTTATGATTACTGGAAGGAAAAATGCCTGGAGCAGTTTGATGGCATGTTTGCTTTTGCCATCTGGGATGAAAAAGAACAAAAGCTTTTTGCTGCCAGGGACCGTTTTGGCGAAAAACCTTTTTATTATTACGAAGATGAGAAGCATTTTATTTTTGCCAGCGAGATGAAAGCGCTTTGGGCCATTGGTATTGAAAAGATTGTTGATAATAAAATGCTGCTTAATTACATTACACTGGGTCATGTACAAAACTGTATTGATAAAGAGCAAACCTTTTATGAAGATATTTATACGCTTCCTCCAGCTCATTACCTTACTTATATTCCTTCAACAAACCAGCTCTCCCGGATAAGCAGGTACTGGAATATAAATAAAGAATTAAAGATTGATATCTCCACGGATTATGCCATTGAAAAATTTAACGAACTTTTTGCCAGTTCGGTAAAAAGAAGATTGAGGGCAGATGTTAGCCTTGGTACAAGTTTAAGCGGAGGGCTTGACAGCTCTACCATTGCAGCAACCATTTCATTACTGCAAAAGAATAAAAATGGCAATGGTACTTCACAAACCCTGCAAACATTTTCAGCAGTGTTTCCAGGTTTTAAAAATGATGAATCAGATTACATAGACCTTGTTTCAAAAAATTTAAATATCAGCAATCACCAGGCAAGGCCCACAGCCAATGATCTTATCAATGATTTTGAAAAACTTTGTTATCACCAGGAAGAACCATTTCCCTCTTCGGGCATCTTTGCACAGTACAAGGTTTTTGAGCTTGCCAAAGAAAAACAGGTAAAGGTTTTATTGGATGGGCAAGGTGCCGATGAGATACTGGCAGGTTATCCAAAATACATACATTGGTACCTGCAGGAAGTATTGAGCAGGCATAAATTAGGGGCCACGCAAATTGAAAGATCCCTGTTCAGGAAAAACAGCCAGACATTTCATTGGGATATAAAAAATATTTTCGCTGCCTTCCTGCCATCGCATGCTGCCATGCAGCTTGAAAAAAGAGAGTATAAAAAAACGATCACCCATCCTTTTATTCATCCTGATTTTTTAAGCCTGCTTAAGCACCAGGAATGGGTAGGTATTCACAAACCGATCGTGACAAAGCTTAATGATATACTCCATTTTCATACAACCGAAATGGGCCTGGAGGAACTGCTTCGTTTTGCAGACCGCAACAGCATGGCACATGGAAGGGAAGTACGCCTGCCATTTTTAAATCATGAGCTGGTGGAATTTATTTTTTCATTACCGGCACAATTAAAAATGCATGATGGCTGGCCCAAATATTTACTACGCAAGGCCATGGATAAAAAATTGCCTGATGAAATTGTGTGGCGTAAAGAAAAAGTGGCTTATGAACCGCCTCAAAAAAACTGGATGGAAGATCATGCCGTGCAGGACTATATACGTGAGGCCAAAAGCAAACTGGTGAATACCGGTATCCTCTCTAAAAAAGTGATGGAGAAAAAAATTGAGCCCTTAGCTGCCCATGACGATAAAAACTACGACTGGCGTTATTTATGTGCCGCCCAGCTATTATAACCTGTTTTCACTATTATTTCTCACCTTTGTGTCAATAAAAAATCACTTAAAATACCATACAAATGAAGATCGCTACCAGGTTTATTCATGCAGGTGCCGAACCTGATCCAAGTACAGGAGCTATAATGACTCCCATTTATCAAACCAGCACCTATGTGCAGGATGCCCCGGGTAAAAACAAGGGTTATGAGTATGCCCGTTCTCAAAACCCAACACGTAAGGCATTGGAAGATGCTTACGCCATTATTGAAAATGCAAAATTTGGCCTGGCATTCAGCAGTGGTGTGGCGGCAACCGACAGTGTAATGAAATTATTGAACCCCGGTGACGAAGTAATAGCAGCTAATGATATGTATGGCGGCAGCTACCGTTTATTTACAAAAGTATGGGAGCGATTTGGCATAAAATTTATTTATGTAGATACCAGTGATGCCGAAAATGTACAGGCAGCGGTTACAGCTAATACAAAATTGATCTGGATCGAAACACCAACCAATCCTTTAATGAACATCAGCGATATTGAAGCCATAGCAGCCATATCAAAAGCGGCCAGTGCTTTGCTTTGTGTTGATAATACTTTTGCATCACCTTATTTACAAAACCCCTTAGATTATGGAGCAGATATCATCATGCACTCGGCCACCAAATATTTAGGCGGGCATAGCGATGTGATTCAGGGTGCTTTGATGATGAATAATGCGGAGCTGAGAGAAAAATTATACTTCATACAAAAAAGCTGCGGAGCTGTACCCGGCCCTATGGATTGCTTTTTAGTACTGAGGGGCATCAAGACCCTGCATGTAAGAATGAAACAGCATTGTGAGAACGGGGAGAAGATCGCTCATTGGCTTCACAATAACCCTAAGGTTTCAAAAGTGTACTGGCCGGGTTTTGAAGACAGTCCCGGCCATGCTGTTGCAAAAAAACAAATGCGTGGCTTTGGCGGAATGATCAGCTTTGAATTAAAGGATGACAATATAGAAGCAGCCAACAAAGTTTTATCCTCAACGCATTTATTTTCGCTGGCCGAAAGTTTAGGTGGTGTTGAATCACTGATTAATCACCCCGCAGTAATGACGCATGCCAGCATCCCACGGGAAGAGCGTATTAAAAACGGTCTTACCGATGGTTTGATAAGATTAAGTGTGGGTATTGAAGATGTTGATGACCTTATTGAAGATCTAAACCAGGCAATTGGATAAGCCATAATGAAAATATCCAGGTTCATATTGCCATTATCTATTTTGTCTTTTTTCAGCAACTGTGTTGCTCAAACAGTAAAGAAAAGCCTGCCTGAATTTATCCGGCATAATGTAGATAGTATATATAAAAAGGAGAACCTGCCGGGCATATTTATTGGCATTTTAAACAATGATCAAAGGAGTTATTACACCGCCGGGTTTGCCGACCCTGAAAAGCAAATGCCATTTGATGCGGCAACCATTTTTGAAATTGGCAGCATTACCAAAACTTTTACAGCCTATGTTTTAATGGCTGTGCTGATGGAAAATAAAATAGCAGAAACCAGATCAATAATTAAATACCTGCCCGATTCTGTTCAGCAAAATAATAACCTTGACAGCATTAGTTTTTTAAGCCTGATGAATCATACATCGGGTTTACCCAGGTTGCCCGCTAACATGAAAATAGCCAATGCAAGGCAGCCATATGAAAATTATGCCGCTGAAGATCTTTTTAGCTACCTAAAAAACTGCAAGCTAAAGCCGGATGGAAAAAGTAATTACTCCAATCTTGGTGCAGGTTTGGCAGGCGTATTGGCTGAGCGTATTTCAGGAAGGTCTTACGCCGCCCTGTTAGATCAATACATCTTTATTCCTTTTAAAATGATCAACCAGGATGATTCATCTCAAAATAAAAGCGTTGGTTATTTTGCAAAAGATGATAAAGCGGAGTATTGGAATCTGAATGTACTGGCTCCGGCTGGTGGTATACATTCTTCAGCAAACCAAATGCTAACTTACCTGCACAATATGTCTTTTCCATCAGCAGGTGTTTCAAAAACTATAATGGATAAGTTAACCACCCAAACAGTTTCCTTTAATCCCAGGGTAGGCGTAGGACTGGGATGGCATCTCCTGAATGAAAAAAACCTGCAGCCCATTTACTGGCATAATGGAGGCACTTATGGCTTTTCTACCTTTTGTGCATTTACAAAAGATAAAAGCAAAGCAGTGGTCGTGGTCATAAATCAATTCAACAAAAATGCATCCAGCGATGGCCTGGGCATTAAGATCATTAAAAGACTACTCAGTGAAGAATGAACGGGATAATTTAAAAGCATTCCTGGATGGTAAACTGATGCTGTATAACCAACCTTCTTTCATTAAAGATGATCCCATCTGCATACCCCATCTCTTTACCAAAAAACAGGACATAGAAATTGCAGGATTCTTTGCCGCCATATTTGCCTGGGGCAATCGTACTACCATCATCAATAAATCTAAAGAGCTTTTGGCCCTGATGGATAATGAGCCCTACCAATTCTGTTTGCATCATTCAGATAATGACCTGAAAAAATTACTCGCTTTCAAGCACCGTACTTTTAATGCTACCGACCTGCTATATTTTATTTCATTTTTTAAAATGCATTATTCAAAACATATTTCACTTGAAACCTCATTTACAATGGGGATGCATAGTGATGATGAAACAACTGAAAATGCGCTGAAAGGATTTTATCATTATTTTTTTTCGCTTCCGCATATTGCTGAACGCAGCAGAAAACATATCGCCTCCCCTGAAAAGAATTCAAGCTGCAAAAGACTGAATATGTATTTACGCTGGATGGTACGCCATGATCAAAACGGCGTTGATTTCGGCATCTGGAAAAATATATTACCGGCACAGCTTATTTGCCCCATAGATGTACACGTAGCGAGGGTTGCAAAACAACTGAAACTATTGCACAGGAAGCCTGTTGACTGGCAGGCTGCATTGGAATTAACAGCCTGTTTACGTACATTAGATAAAGCAGACCCGGTAAAATATGATTTTGCTTTATTTGGAACAGGGGTAATGGAAAACAGCTCAATAATGAAAAAGATTAAATGATGGAACTGATGAACAATGCTGCATTGATAGAATTATTAAGATCAGAGCTGGGTATTGATATTATTGAACAGGACTCTTATCAAAAGATACACAGGCAACTGGCGGTATATCTTAATGAGCTGGTCAAAACTGATTTTGATAAGCTGGTGACTTACCTGTACCGAATTGATGTACCCGAGGAGAAATTAAAAACCCTGCTTCATCAAAATCCCCAGGAAGATGCCGGCAATATCATGGCATCGCTTATTATTGAGAGGCAACTTGAAAAAATAAAATCCCGTGAGCAATTCAACACACGGGATAATAATATTGATGAAGAAGAAAAATGGTGAACGTTATTGTTCCTGCAACTGTCTTTTTGGGGTGTTACTATTAAACATTAGCTCCTGCACTTTGTCCTTATCTTCTTTTTCTTTTTTAAGATCGAACATGGTACCAAATACATGGTCCCACAAAGTAGAGCTTACACCAAAACCTAATTCTTCGTTTTTATAATGATGCAGGTGATGGTTACGCCATAATGGCTTCATCCATTTAAAAGGAGGATTCCAGGCATGTATTGCATAGTGCATACTTCCGTATATCAAATAACCCAAAAGAAAACCGGGGAAGAACGAGAATACATAATTGCTTGCACCAAACAAGAAGGCTCCGCCATACATCAGGCTGAAAACAGTTACCGCCAGCAGCAAGCTGGGTACAGGTGGCATAAACAAACGCTCCTTATCTCTTGGGTACTCATGGTGGTTACCATGTATTACATATACGATCTCTTTTGCCCTTTTACTTTCGGCAAAAAAATGAAATACATAGCGGTGAATGGTATATTCAAAAATTGACCACGCAAACATTCCTGCAAAAAAGCTGAGCCATATCCGCATTCCTGAAAAAGCTAAACCGGTATAGCTAAAATAAATCATAAAAGAGAGGATAGGAACATAGAGCCCCCAGATAACAAGCGGGTGTGTCTTGGTCATATATTCCAGATACTGGTTCTTAAATAGTCTGGCTTGTCCCTTATTGTGAATTTTTTCGAACTTCATAATAGTTAATACAGTACAAAAATAAAAAAATTTAGATTAATGTCAAGGCTGCTGTTAATTTTTCCCTCATTATAAATAGCTATTTTTGGCTTTCAATATTAAAGGTATGAAACTAGTTACTTATTTAAAAGACGGACATGGCCAATTAGGCATTTTAGTAGATGGCAATATTTATGCCATGGATTCCTTACACAGTGATTTACCGAACACTATGTCGATGTTTTTAAACTTTTGGGAGGAGTTTATGCCTATGGCAAAGGCTGTTGAGTATAAGATCAGGGATGGACTGGCAAGAAATGTAATGGCAGACAAATATGAGGATGTAGAAATATTTGCCCCCGTACCGCATCCTACAAGTTGCAGGGACGGGTATGCCTTCAGGCAGCACGTAGCATCGGCCCGCCGTAACCGGAAGGTAGACATGATCCCTGAATTTGACCAATACCCCATTTTTTACTTTACCAATCATAACAGCATACAGGGACCCGGCGATATTGTCTGTATGCCCGATCATTTTGAAAAGCTGGATTTTGAGCTTGAAGCGGCTATTGTTATCAGTAAACCCGGCCGTAATATTAAAGCTGCCGATGCAGATGAATATATTGGCGGGTTGATGATCATGAATGATATAAGTGCCAGAACACTACAGATGGAAGAAATGTTGTTGAACCTGGGACCTGCCAAAGGAAAAGATTTTTCAACAGTAATCGGCCCTGTGCTGGTTACACTGGATGAACTGGAGCAATATGAAGTGCCCTGTAAAGAAAATCATATTGGCAAATCCTGGAACCTGGAAATGAAATGTTGGGTTAATGGTACGCAGGTAAGTCAGGGTAATCTTTCAGATATGGACTGGACCTTTGCTGAAATTATCGAACGCTGCAGCTATGGCGTAAACCTGATGCCGGGTGATGTTATTGGAAGCGGTACAGTGGGTACAGGCTGTTTTTTAGAACTGAATGGCACAGGTTTATTGAATGACCCTGATTTTAAACCACAATGGTTACAGGAGGGCGATGTGGTAGAAATGGAAATAGATGCATTAGGTAAGCTGAGTAATACCATTGTAAAAGATGAAAGCGATTTTTCGATACTGGCTTTGAAGAAAATATAGTTTTTGTTTCACGCAGAGAACGCTGAGGAGCAGAGGGCGCTGAGTACATCTCTTCTCAGCCCTGCGACCTCTGCGTGAAAAACGATCTAATAATTTAAATTACGCTGAGTACGCTGCAGAGCAGAGGACGCTGAACATATCTCTGCGATCTCTGCAACCCTGCGACCTCTGCGTGAAAAAAATTTTTAAAATAAAAAAAATGCTGACGCTTAACCTGAAAGATCTACAACCCGCCGACGCACAAAATTACCTGCAGCATGCCATTGCACCCAGGCCTATCTGTTTTGCATCAACAATAGATAAAGCAGGTAATGTAAACCTGAGCCCGTTCAGTTTTTTTAATTTATTTTCTTCCAATCCTCCCGTGGTTATCTTTTCTCCTGCAAGAAAGGTAAGGGATAATACAACCAAACACAGCCTGCAAAATGTTTTGGAAGTACCGGAAGTGGTGATCAATATTGTGGATTATGATATGGTGCAGCAAACCTCGCTTGCCAGTTGCGAATTTGCAAAAGGCACCAATGAATTTATAAAAGCAGGATTTACAGCGGAAAAAGCCAGCATTGTAAAACCCCCAATGGTAAAAGAAAGTAAAATTAAATTAGAGTGCAAAGTTCTTGAAGTAAAACCATTGGGTACCGAAGGCGGCGCAGGCAACCTGGTGATCTGCGAAGTGTTGTGCATGCATATTGATGAAAGCATTTTAGATGCTGACAATAAAATAGACCAAACCAAAATGCAGCATGTTGCCAGGCTTGGTGGCGACTGGTATGCAAAAATTGATGAGACCAATTTATTTAAAGTTGCCAAACCAAATATGCTGTTGGGTATTGGTGTTGATGCATTACACGAAAGCATCCGCAATAGTAAAATACTTTCCGGAAATAATTTAGGCCAGCTGGCCAATGTACATGAAATGCCATTTGTTGATCCTGCATTTGATGATGAGAAACTTAAAAACATCATCCAGTACTATTCTATTAACCCTGATGACATGGATATAGAATTGCATCGTTATGCAAAAGAATTATTGGACGCCGGAAAAGTAAATGAAGCGTGGCAGGTATTACTGGCAGATTATTAAAACCCTCCCCCCAAATAACCTCCAAAAACCTTTTTCAACAGGTCTGTTGTTCTTGCTGCAAAATTGTTTCTGATATTTTTTTCTTCCTGTGCAACAAGATCAAAAAGCGCATTGGTGGCTTTCATGGTAACAAAACTAGAAAGGTCTGGGTTTAATTTATTGAAGACAATGGGCAGGCTATTATATTTATTAACCAGGTCGGCATAATATTTTGTAGCATTTACCTTATCCAGCGAAGCTTTTATAACCGGTAAAAATGCGGCTGTTAATTGTGCTGTTGTTTTCTCCCTGAAAAAATGGGTAGCGCTGGTATCGCCATTTCTTACCAGGCCGATAGCATCCTGAATGGTCATGCTTTTTATTGCATTCACAAAAATGGGTTTTGCATATCCAGCAGCATCTTCGGCACCACGGTTTATTTGCAATATGGCTTTATCAACCATACTTCCCAACCCTACATCTCTAAGCGTGTTTTCAATTTTCCTGGCATCGGGTGGCAGTAATATTTTATAAAATGCATCTTTAAAAAAACCATCTTCCCTGTTCAGCCTGAGTACAGCACCCGCCAAACCCTGTGCCAGAGCTTCTTTAACGCCGGCACCCGCCTCTGCTTCTGTTACACCTACGCCAGCAGTTCCCTGGGGAATCTGTTTTATAATATCGCAGCCATAAAACAGGCTTGAAAACAAGAGAACAGCAAAAATTCTTTTCATCAGCTATTTTTTTTAATGATACGTATAAGTATATAGTATAAACTGGCAATTTCAGTGCCGAAAACCGGGATTACACAAATGAGGCTTATGCGGTATATTTGCAACTAAGAAAATAAGTTCTTAGCCATTAGCTTTTAGCTGTTAGCGGAATCCCTGCTGATCTACTAATCGCTAATAGCTAACAGCTAACAGCTAAATTATGAGCATACAACATTTATCGGAGCAGGAGATCATCCGCAGGGAAAAACTAACTGAACTTACTAAACTGGGTATTGATGCCTACCCGGCTGCATTATACCCGGTAACACATACCTCAATACAAATAAAAAGACTTTGGGCTGATGATCCTTCTCAACTTCTCAACCAATCAACCAATCAACCAATTGATGTTTGCATTGCCGGCCGCATCATGAGTGTACGTGATATGGGAAAGGCAAACTTTGCCGTGCTACAGGATAGTGTTGGCAAAATTCAGTTTTATATTAAGCAGGATGATATTTGCCCCGGCGACGATAAAACTATGTATCAAACGGTTTGGAAAAAATTAATTGATATCGGCGATATCATTGGTATAAAAGGATATGTGTTCACTACAAAGACGGGGGAAACTTCCATTCATGTAAGAGAGTTTTCTATCCTTACTAAATCGTTACGCCCCTTACCCATTGTAAAAGAAAAAGATGGCGAAGCCTTTGATGAAGTTACCGATCCTGAATTCAGGTACAGGCAGCGTTATGCCGATCTGATCGTTAATCCGGCTGTGAAAGAAACTTTCATCAAGCGCACCAAAATGGTGAATGCCATCCGGGAGTTTTTAAATGAAAGGGGTGCGCTGGAAGTAGATACACCGGTTTTGCAAAGTATACCAGGTGGTGCAGCAGCAAGGCCGTTCACTACACATCATAATGCTTTGGATGTTCCCATGTACATGCGTATTGCCAACGAGCTTTATTTAAAAAGATTGATCGTTGGTGGTTTTGAGTGGGTGTATGAATTCAGTCGCAACTTTCGAAACGAAGGGATGGACCGCACCCATAATCCAGAGTTTACAGTATTGGAATTTTATGTGGCCTATAAAGATTACGAGTGGATGATGGATACTACAGAGCAAATGCTGGATAAAGTTGCCATGGCAACCAATGGCACAACTAAAGTAATGGTTGGTGATAAAGAGATAGATTTTAAAGCACCCTACAAAAGAATTACCATGTATGATGCCATTAAGGAACATACCGGTTACGACATAAGTGAAATGGACGAGGCCGGTATAAGAAATGTTTGCCGTGAATTAAAAATTCATGCAGATGAAAAATGGGGTAAGGGGAAACTTATAGATGAGATCTTTGGTGAAAAATGCGAAGCCAATTATATACAACCCACTTTTATAACTGATTACCCGGTGGAGATGAGTCCGCTAACAAAAAAACACCGCAGCAAACCCGGGTTGGTTGAACGATTTGAATTAATGTGCAATGGTAAAGAAATTGCCAATGCATATAGTGAGTTGAACGACCCCATTGAACAGCGTGAGCGATTTGAGGAGCAAACCAAACTGATGGAACGGGGTGATGATGAAGCCATGTTCATTGATCATGATTTTTTAAGGGCGCTGGAGTATGGTATGCCCCCCACAAGCGGTATTGGTTTTGGAATAGACAGGATCGCCATGCTGTTGACAAACCAGCATTCTATACAGGATGTTTTATTTTTTCCGATGATGAGACCGGAGAAAAATGATGATTAAAAATAAATGTCACCATCAATAAGCCTTCTCAATCATTTACCACAATGATGATATTATTGTGGTATTTTTAATTTATAACTTTTTAGCACCTTGCATTTTCAAAGATTTATGTTTAATTTTTAAGTCTAATCAAAATCTAATTAATATGAAATCTCTTTTCCCAACAAGATTTGCCGAAATTATTTATGCCTTAATCATGGGCTTTTTTGGTGTATTACATTTTATGAATGTCGATGCTATGAGTGGCATGATACCTGCTTATATGCCTGCTGATGGCACTGTGTGGATATATATTACCGGGGTGGGTTTAATAGCAGCAGCGCTGGCCATTATCACTAATGTATTAAAAAGGCTTGCCTGTTATTTACTGGCGTTAATGTTATTGATATTTGTATTTGCATTACACCTGCAACCTGCAATGGATGGTAACCCCGGCAGCCTTTTAAAAGATCTTGGGCTGGCCATGGCGGCTATAATTATTGGGAATGGATCCGGGAGGAGGCATTAAATTATAAAAGAGCACAAATTAAAAGGGCTGTCAAAATTTTTGACAACCCTTTTTTAAAATTATGTGCAGCTTATTTCAATTTAAGTGTATAAGTGCTGCCAGTGCAACTACCCTCTCCGCTCCACTCAAGTGTTCCGCCGGCAGTTCTTGCATACCATTTTGTATATCCGTCAGCAACACAAACGCCTCCATCTTTCCAGGCACTTACAGTTCCCTGGAAAGTACCATCCACCCATATATACACAACATATCCAGTCCAGTTGTCAAAATTAAGGCAACATTGGCCACGGGATTTGTCTGGTTTTGGAGCTTCTACGTCGGTAGTAGGCAACGTATATTGCGACGCTCCCCTACTTTTATCAACTTTTGTAGCAACAACATCTGTCCGGGATTTTTGTCCGTAAGACTCAAAGCTAAATGATACGCATGCCAGCAATAGGGCAATGAAAAAAAACTTCTTCATAATAGTTAGGTTTAAAAAAATTTAGAATAAAAAATAAATGTAGCACTAATATAGATAACATTCATCAAACCAAAAAAATCAAATCGTGTTTTCATAAGAATTGACAGATTCATCATATATAATTTCTGTTGCTTATGAAAATATTATTGAAGCGATAATGGCTTTGATTCTACTTCTGTACGATCCTGAAAGGGATATTAAACGTTGCTCCTTCTGAAGCTTTTACGCTTCCGTCAACTCCCCGTGTGTTATACGATCTCTTCATCAGTGCTTCAAAAGAATTAAGGTTACCCCTCGCATCAGCGCCACGGGTTGTTGAAATGGTTTCCATATTTATTTCATCAAATGAAACAAAAACTTTAAATGTTTCAAGGCCATACGGAGGGTATATAGTAAGTATATAATCCCTGAAACCAACTATAGATGCACCACTGGCTACTTTTAAATCACGGGGATAAATTTCCTGAGCTTTATTTGGCAATATAGGGTTGATGATACCATCAGGCTGCATATCAAGTATGTTAAAATAAACTGAACGGCTGCCATTATTTTTAATCCATAAAGCTACTTGTTCTCCTTCTTTAAATTGATAAATTCCATTTACTAACTTAGCCTGAATAAGATTAGTATCAGGCTTGCCATTTACTACCGGCACCAGGATCACTTCAAAATTTATATCTGGGTTTTTGATCTCATTCTGCAAAAGCTTATACTGGGCAAAACTTTGAATTGAATCCCTAAGCTGGGTACTATTGGAAGAAGAAACTCTTTTATACAGGTATCCATTAGAAGCTATCTTTAATGAATCAAAACTGGTGCCTTTTACTAAGATCAGTTCAGGAGTGCCGGTAAAAGTTGCCAATGGAAAATCTGTAAGTGAATTTTTGATTTTTAATGCATCAGCGGCAGTAAAATTTACGGCACCCGAAACACCTCTTGACTTTGAGGTTATTACTTCTACCGCAATAGGGTTTATTTTAAAGACCGGGACAGTAACAAATACCCATGCGTCAGCAGGCTGCTTAACTTCTAAAATTTTATCTAAAGTGATCTCCGAATTAAAATTTCCTGATTGGGAAACTATTCCTGTAGCCAGTAAAGCTTTTTTTGCCTCTGGTTTGGTGGGGTCATTGGTTCCTGCTTGATACACTTCCACCTTAGCTCCTGCATCAAGCCCTGCTAATAAACCTGCTTTTATTGTTATTACATTCCCGGCAATCTTTTTTATATCAACATAAGGTTTTTGTGCTATAAATTCACCTCCAAATAAGGCCCTGTCGGTACCGTTACCTTCCAGTACAGGGTTTTGTTTTGGCACTTTGCTGTTCATAATGGCCAGCACCTTGGAAAAAAGAGACCTGTAACTGGTAACCTCATCGAGGGTACTCATGGCTTTACTTACTGCGTAAGTAAGCGACCCTAACGGAGTTCCATATTCATCTACAGTTTCGTAATTTAATTCTTCGGCCCTTGCAGCTGAGAAAACAATATAGGTAGCCATTTGAGCATTTGTACCAACGCCTGATTCTTTTTCCTTAAATACACCCGCAGTATCTATTCTTTGAAACTTGGCAGCATCATATCCTGCAGGTACAAAAGGAGCCTGTCCTCCACGCACATTTGCCAGGCCACGGGTGCCACTTCCGGAATGGCAGGCATCCATAAAAACAACCACATCTCCATTGGGCCCAAGTTTTGTTCTGAGCCGGTTGATCAAAATCCCGAATTCATCATCCCTGAAATAATTTGCCTGGTCCTTATTATAATCTTTAGAACGCGAAGGTAATATTGCATCGTAAGGCACTATTGTTTCATCAAAGCCGTCTGTCTCATCAAAATTATCATCGGCAACCTGCTCACCATGAGATGAAAAATGTAATACAACCACATCTCCCTCTTTTACCACGTTCTTTATCAGGTTTTCTAAAACATTTTGGATACCTGCCTTTGTTGCTGCTTCGTCTTTTACCACCTGGATATTTTTTTCTGGAAATTGCTGGTTGATCAATGCCGACTTGATAACAGGAATATCGTTACCGCTGGAAATTTGTGGCCAGCCGCCTGACTTAGGGTATTCACCTATTGCAAAAATAACAGCATGCTTTTTTTCGGACTGTGCAAATGCTACTGTACAAAACGTAACAAATAATAAGGTAATAGCGTACTTCATAAATTTTTAGTTTTAAATCAGAGAATAAGTAATGTTTGATTAACAGTTATCAAAAAAATTAAAATGCGAAACATTCCTATAGCTGAAGATCAGCAGTACAGGTAATACCTCTTGTTCTTTTAAAAATTTCAGGAAACAATTCCCCGGATACAGAACACATGTAGTTTTTTAAACAGTTGTTTGGTTTTGGTGTATGCTCAATCCAAAGTAAACATTTATTTTGATACAAATACTTATTTACAAAAGTAAAATCGAATCAATTTTATTCCCCATAAGAAAATTTTATTCATAATTCAATTTCATATCATCTTAAAGCTTGACTGGAAGACCAACACTTTACTGTAGATTTACCCGAAGATCTCCTCATATGTTTTATAAAAGATTATTATTCCTTATCCTTTCACTTCCGCTTACAGGTTACTCACAGGTAACGCTTAATAAAACCGATACCGGGAATGTGTACCGGATATACAGCAAACAAGTTGAATCCCTGCTGGCCACAAGGGGTATGCCTGCCGACCAGATAAAAGAAATGACAGAGATCTTCAATACCCAGAATATTGCATCAGATGAAAATTTTGCACAAATGCTGGGAAAACTTTATCCTGTCAACTCAGGAATAGGTATCCTTTTTTACTTCTTTAACCAGGACAGTCTGCGCAGGGTATTCTTTGAACCCGGTATGGTTATAGAGAAAAAAACCTTTTCCATTACCAGCAAGGAATTGTTGCAACTGGGAATAGACATGAACCATGTATTAGACCTGTATGTCCAGTCAGGTAAAAGAATGCCTGTAAAAAGAGGTGCTAAGATCACTTCAGCCCCGGCAACCGGTGGAATTACCTATAATGATGTTATAAAAAAAGCCACCAGGTTATTACTGCCCGATTCTTTTGGTATAAAATACAAACACCTGCTTGTAATACCGGCGATGAATATTGGCACTGTCCCTTTTTACCTGCTTACACCTGGTCAAAAAAATAAACAGCTCATCGATCTCTGTAGTGTAACTGTTGTACCGGGTATAATTGACCTGTTTGGTTTGCGAATAAAAGTGATCAAGAAAGCAGCTGCTATTGAATATGGCTTTGATGGAAGGGATCCGATTAAAACAACTTTTATTTTTGAACGTCCCCTTTTCATCAGCAACCCGGTTTACCCTGTAGGCACAGAATTCTTTTATCCTGATCTGCCTGGGGCAAAAAAAGAAATTGACAGTGCCATAAAATATTCACTCACTTATAAATTACTGGAAGGAGATAAAGCTGTTAAAGACAGTGTGATCAAATATATGAAAACAGCTGATGTTGTTTATTTTGCAACCCACGGGATTGCAGATGAAGATAAACCCATGGAAAAAAGTTTCCTCGTTTTGAGTGGTAAAGATCCATTTCTAACGGCTAAGAATATCATGGCCTTGCGGACAGATAGCAATTATCTAAAAAATAATTTCCCTGCCATGGTGATCCTGTCTGCCTGCCAGACCGGCCTGGGAAAATCAATGGAAGCAGGCGTGGCCGGGCTTGCACGTAGTTTTTTATTGGGAGGAAGTGACCATGTGATAATGAGCCTTTGGAATGTTGATGATAATGCAACAGCTTATTTAATGAACCGGTTTGTTTACCATCTTAAGGAACCTCATTTTTTCATGCCTTCAGAACCATTAAGGCTGGCCATGCTTGACACGAGGGAGAAATTTTCTTTACCATCGCAATGGGCAAGTTTTGCTTTATTCGGGATTGATTACTGATCACCAAACATCCCAATCAACAACCACAGTTTCACTTCTTGACGTAGGTTTTTGATGACCTTCACTTAGTTGTAGCACCCGTTCAGAAACTATTTTCCGCAGGTCGTTCACTTTCATCGATGGGTATTTATTCAATGCTTCCAAAATACTGTAAGTAAATACACCGTTCTTTAGATTATTATTCTCAAGTGCAAACTCGGTACCTGCTGCTGCAGAAATAATAGTGGCCCCGGTACTTTTGCCCACATTTACAAAGAGGCTCTGCATCAATTCAAAACTATTCTTTAATCCCAATTGCCCCTGCTTTTTGTATGCTACCGGCTTAAGCCCTTTTATTAACGTATCGGAGGTTGAATTAAGCATTTCAAGGTCTTCTTTATCTACTTCACCACTATGGCAGGCATCTATCAGCAGGAGTTTTTTACGGGCTGGAATATTATCGACCAGGTCTTCCAGCGCATCATACGACAAGCCATTCTCTTCGGGTTTATCAAAATTTACTGCATAGGTAGAAAGATAATAATCAAAATCGCCGCTTAGCATACCATGCCCCGAGTAGGAAATAATTACTTTATCATTTACAGTAGTTTGCAGCAGTTTTTGTTTTAATGCCTTTACATTACTGACGGTAACATTTTCATTCAAAAGAGTATCAATGATAACCGCATTGCCATATTTTTCCCTGAACTTTTCTGCAAGATTCCTTATATCCTTGGCGCTGTATTTAAGATTGTATTTATTGTCTGCAAACTCATCAATACCTATACCGATGAAATATACCTTTTCATTTATGGTATTACCAGGCGAATAATTTACCATCAATGGCGTTCTGAAACTTTCTGCGCCGTTGCTGTTGATCAGGGCTACCTCGATCTTGTTCCTGCCTTTTGTTAAGTTGACCGAGATGGCCGTATCATAATTTGTGATCTTCCGGTTTTGAAGGCTTAGCCCTTTCATTCCCCATAAAGGAACATCATTAACCCAGATGTTCACCCTGTCCAAAGCATATTTATTATCTCCTCCCTTTACATTCAGCTTTAACTGCCCCGTGGTCTGGTCAAAAGGGATGGTTAACCTGTTAGTAAAATCAGCCTGCGGAATATTACTTACATCCAGGTTATTGGCTTCATTAATATTCAATCTTTTAATTCTTTTTAAATAAGCCATTTTATAAGAACTGATCAGCGAGGCATCTTTACTGTGAACAGATTCAAGCACTTTATCGGGACGATTGTATTTTACATCCAGTTGATCAAATGGATAAATGGAAACGTCTCTTTTAAAAGCTATATAATTAAGTGCGTTCTTGGTTGAATAATAATATCCCTCTGGATTGATGAATACCTGGTCGGCATCTTTAATAAAATCCATATCCAGTTCCTTATTAAAATCACTGTTCATATCAAACAGGGAAATAAAAGCATTATTGCCTTTAACAAGTAACCTGTTGGCAGCAACCTGCATATTTGATACACCGCTTTGATTGGCCCTGAAACGCTTCAGGCGTAATAAACCTTTGGCTTCATTGCCATATGTAAAACCCCTGCTTTTTTTAGCCATTTCATATACCTCTGTATACCCATCATCCAGTCCTACTATGAAATGTTTTTGATCTGCTGTAAAAAAACCTGATTGTATACTGCCGGATATGGGGTTATCCCGGTTAAAAATAGTATCCCCAGACCTAAGATCAACAATATATAGTTCCAGGTTCTTCATAAAAGAAAAGTACTTTCCATCGGCAGATACATCAAATATTTTTGCATCTCTTTCAAACACTGCACTTTCAAAACCGGTTCCTTCTCTTTTGAGTTTAATCTCAGGAGACAATTTTGCATATCCCATTTTATCATCCGCAGTAAGACTTATATAAGTAAGCCCGCTTTCCTGGCCATAAGTTTTAATACCTGCACCATACAGTTGATATTTTCCTTCGCTGAACAATATTTTTCTTAATACAAATCCATCCCATCCGTTCACCTTAAATTTATTCATACTCCAGAACTGCTTGCGGCCTTCAATATCTATAAAAACTATATCATTACCTGCGGTACCAAACCATAGCATTTTTCCGTCGGCAGAGATGCCGATGTTTTGAATATCTTTTTCTTTAACAGAAGTTATAAAGATGGTATCAATACGCCCTGTTGCAAGTTCTTTTGCGTAAAAGGTATTTTCATTTCTAAAATACAATTTGTCTGAAGCAGGAGAAAACACCCCCGATAAGGGATAATTTTCTGCGGGTATTTTTTCTCTTTCAAGATTATTAAGATCTACAGTGAATAAACCCCAGCGATTATTAAACAGTATATACTTTCCATCGGGAGAAAGTAATGAGTTATAAGTGTACTGGTCCCAACGGCTGTTTTCTGAAATGATACTGCCCGAACGGCCTTCCAGTATTTTTATATTACCCCAGGTATCACTTACAGCAAATATGTCGGCCTTATCATTGTACACAATATTGTTTATATCACCATCGCAGGTAAAATCAAGCATGCGTACAGAATCTGTATAAATATTTCTTAATCCCACCCGGCTTCTTCCTGCTACATAAATGTATTTACCATCTTTACCAAAGGCCCCTATACCGCCATTGTGTTGCTTTAATAATTTACCCCCTGCTATTTCAACGATCTTCAAAGTGGACACATCAGTAAAATCGTCGTACAGTAAATATTTTCCATCGGGACTAATATTCATGAAATCAATGTAATTTTTATTTGTTTTCCCCTGTGCAGCTAAAGGAATGGTCAGAATA
Source organism: Chitinophagales bacterium (assembly GCA_038257425.1). Lineage (GTDB taxonomy): Bacteria > Bacteroidota > Bacteroidia > Chitinophagales > Chitinophagaceae > Ferruginibacter. The sequence continues at coordinate 9,718 of JBBSJI010000021.1, read as the reverse complement.
TTTTTTGGATTTTCTGCATTTGCAAAAACTTTTATAAAATCGGTTCCATAGGTAACCAATAGTGATCCGTTAGATGTACATTTAAAATCCATCAGCCGTTTGTCTATCTGGTCGCCCGGGTTATACCATATCTCTCCAAGTTTTAACCCGGAATTTTTGTGAAATATTAAAGGGTTGTGCCAACCATGACTGTTAATGGCCACGATAGCATTATTATATGCTTCTACATCATGAACAGACCTGCCTCTTTTATCCAGTAATATCTGCCGGATGAGTTTTCCTGTTAAAGGATCAAAACACTCCACAGCATCCCCGGCTGCTACAGCGATCATTTTTCCATCTGTTGTAAAAGTGATCCCGTTAACTGTTTTATTTTGAGTTGAGAATTCACTGATCAAAAAACCGCTTTTCAGGTCACGTACCTTCACCGTATTATTATCTACAGAAGCCAATAGAGTTCCTTCTTTATTAATGGCCATCTTTAACGGTAGATTATTGTTGGGAGTCTGCACCACAATATCATTGGTGGGGTTCATGAATTTATTAACCGATATGCTGTCTGTTACCGCACCCATTAAAAATCCTGAACCATAAAACAAAAACTCTGTATTGCCTATTAACTGCAGCCGGTCGGCACTTACCGAATCCAGGTTGTAGGATTGTATCAACCTGTTCTTTTCAAGATCCCAAAGCTTAATGGTTTTATCCTGGGCGCTTGAAATAAAGAAACGTTTGTCGGCAGAGATAATAATATCCCTTATCAACCCATTGTGACCAATAAATAAAGTGGTGTTTACAGAATCACTGAGATCGGCTTTTATATACCCCATGCGGCCATAAGAAGCTACCATTAACTTATCGCCGGCAACAGCTATTTTAGAAATTCCATTTCCAAATAAAGAAGCCCTATGTTTAACTACCAGGTTGCCTGACTGCAATAAAGTAGCTTTTACTTCTCCTTTAATATTACCAATAAAAACCTGGTCGTTTTTAATGGCAAGTGCAGATACCGGGGCATTGTCTTTATAAATTAGCTGCTTTGTCCCGTTTTTCAGGTCTATCCTGTAAATAGCGCTATCACTGAATCCAGAGGTATATAGGCAATCATTCTTTTGATCAGGTACTATCAAATAGGGAATACTTCCATGCTTTATATCATACAGTAATTTTTCTTTTTTAATATCCCATACTGAAATGCGGCCATCCGTCAATGGCACTATAAGCCAGTTATTTTTTTCTACTGCCTTACCAACATAATAACCATTTAATTTAAATTTTCGTACATCTTTATCTGCAACAGCAAACACAACCTGGCTATCGAGTACAATAATATTTTTTTCGGTTTCGGTGTCGTAATACATATCAACCGGTAAAACATCTTCAAGTGCTATGCTTGTATATGCAGCACCTTCAATATCCATCACTGTAATTTTATCGGACCCTAATGTTATAAATTTAACGGTAGCCTCATTATACTGCATCTCTTTATATTGGTCATCAGTTTTTAACACCGTCTGGTATCCTTCGTTATCAATAAATACGATCCTTTTATACGCCTCCAGGAAAAAACCGGCTTCGGTGGAACTTAGATTTGCGATGTAGGGTGCTGCTACATCTCTTATTTCCTTATAGCCCGATAGAAGAGAGCCATCAAAATTGTAATACGCATAACTGAATGGTTTCTTTTTGATGGTAATGATACCGGAGGAACTAGCTTCAAAGGCATTGATACCGGCAGTATCAATAGTTCCCTTAAGCTGAAGGTCATTTACATTCCAGCATACGATCTTATTTTCCTGCAAACCTGCCAAGATGCGCCCATCTTCAGACAGCGATAAATTATCACTGAGTTTAGTGGCAATGGTAGCTAAAACAGTTATCCTGTTGCCTGTGCAGTTTATGGTAGCAGTATTACTTAATGTTGAAATTGCCAGCACCTGGTTCTTTACATTAAAATCCACCGTAAAGATCATATCAGCGGACTTCCATTCTGCTACAGTTGCATTGTTTACCGTGTTAATTATCGTTATGTTATAATTGAAAACAGCCAACAGGTATTCATCATTCAGCAAATAAAACTCCTGTGGCCGTTGAATAAGCTCCAGCCTTTTTATTTCTTTTCCTGAATAAGATTCAAAGATGGAAACACGTTGGCTTTCATAAAGCCGTGCAGCAATGTATGATCCGGATGGGCTTACACTCATCTTTGACAGGGAAGCAAAGGATTTGTTTTTAGGTATTATTTTTACTTCCTGTGCCTGTACTGCTGTAAACCTCAATAAGGTAAAAAGGCATATTACAATGGCTGCAATTCTATTTTTCATATTGCCGGATAGTTTTTGAACATTGTAAAAGCAGGAGTTCAACCTGGATCAATACCAAAGTGTTTGTTTAAACATATTATCCCTTCCGGAAAGCTTAAATCGCTTTACGATATAATTATTTTGATTATTCACATCAGTTCCTTTAGCAAAAAGCACCAGGTCTATCACACCGCTTAAACCTGTAAGGCGCAAAGCTGCACCAAGGTCTGCATCATCTGTTACTTTCCAGAGTGAATTACCATTGGCCGAAACAATGCCTGCAGCTACAACCATCCAGTTATTAGTAAACAGCACATCCTGGCCCAGTGCATTTTGTTTGCCAAGCAATGTAATGCTTTCGGTGGCCCTGTTACGGAAACTTGCATAAGCATCTTTATCCGTGAAATTTAAATAAAGAATGTTGTTGTCGCCGGAAGATTTGGCTCCCCAGCGGCTTACGGCATATTTACCAATGGCAGTGCTGGTAGATACACTGGATGTTTGTGCCCGTAGTTTTACAACTGCAGATTGGCCATTTTTAATTAAATTAAATGTTATCTCATCATTTGGTTTTGCTTTTTCCAATGCGCCTAATGCCTCTTCTACATTTCTCACGGTTTCGTTGTTTATTGCCGTAATTGTATAACCCACATATGCTGATAATGCTGCCGCCGCCGGGCCGCCAGATAATACAGCACTTACAAAGGGCAGTGGGCTTATTTCTTCTTTTTCGCTACTGCCATATTTCTTTTCATAATAAGAGTCTATTTTAAGTTGTGATATCTCAACACCCAGGTAAGCTCTTTTTACCAGCCCGTTATTACTGATGATATCATTTACCAGCCTCTCAGAAAGCCCTGCTTCCAATGCAAAGTTTATTTGCGGCTGCCAAAGCGGATCGTTACCTCTTTCGGCAAATGCGATCTGCGAATTGATGCCCACAACATCGCCGGCAATATCAACCAATGGACCGCCGCTATTACCCCATATAACTGTTGCCGTTGACTGCAGGAAACCAAATTTTCCCGTGAGCCCACCTCTTACCCTGTTCTTTGCGCTGATGATACCATCAGTAACGGAATAGGGATAATCACCCAATGGATTGCCAATAGCATACACCTGTTCGCCTACGCTGATATCTGCTGTTCTGAATTTGATGCTGGTTATTTCTGAACCGGGCTCATTGATAAATTCCAGCACGGCGATATCATAAAATGAATCGCCGCCCACCAGTTTCATATTGTATTTTTTATACGCAATGCTGTAGATATAGATACTGCCATCCGTTTCTGCTGCATCCTGCACTACGTGAGCATTGGTAACTACGTATAATTTATTGTTCTTTTTAATTACAAAACCTGAGCCGCTGCTTTTGGCGCCGGTAAGGTCTAAAGCCTTGCTGTAGGCCAGTTCATTGGAGTTGCCGCCACGAAAGCCCATGGGCTTCATGGCCACATCGGTCTGATAGATAGCAACAGTTACTACAGCACTAAGTGCGTAATCAACCATTTTAACGGCAGGTGAGTTTTGAGCGGAAGCTGTAACCATAAAGCCAGCTGCAAGAACAAATGTTGAGATTAACTTAAGCATATTCATTAAAGTTTTGGTATTTAAAAATAGTTCCTTAGCGGCTATCTGCAAAAACAATGTATGGTATATTAAACGGTTACCATATCTGCCAGTCCACCGCAATCGTCTCATTCCTGCTCGTAGGCTTTTGCAAGCCCTTGGTTATCTCTACAACACGCTCACCTACGGTTTTCTTTAGTTCACTTATTTTCATAGTAGGATATTTGTTCATCGCTTCCAGGATGCAGTAGGTAAACACACCATTGGGAAGATTGTCTACTCCTTCCAGCGCAAACTGCGTTCCTGCTGCTGCAGAGATGATGGTGGCACCGGTGCTCTTACCCACATTTACAAAAAGACTTTGCATCAGTTCAAAGCTGTTCTTCAGTCCTAATTGTCCTTCTTTTTTGTAGGCCACCGGCTTAAGCCCTTTGATCAATTGCTTGTCTGTTGCATTAAGAGCAACTAGGTCATCCTTATCCACTTCACCGCTGTGGCAGGCATCAATGAGCATTAGTTTTTTCCGTGCAGGGATGCTGTCTAATAAACTTTCCAGTTCATCATAAGGCAAACCATTTTCTTCTGGCCTGTCAAAATTAACTGCGTAGGTAGAAAGATAATAATCAAAATCTTTGCTTAACATACCATGTCCGCTGTAGGAGATGAGTACTTTATCATTAACTGATGTTTGCAGTAATTTTTGCTTAAGTGCTTTTACATTACTTATAGTTACATTATCATTGAAGAGTGTATCAATGATGATGTCATTGTATTTCTCTTTTAGTTTTTTACTAAGGTCCCTTATATCTTTTGTACTATACTTTAAGTCGTATTTGCTGTCGCTAAATTTATCTATACCTATACCTATAAAGTATGTTCTTTCTTTTTGTTTTACCGCAGGAGTATAATTTACAAGCAACGGCATACGGTAGCTTTCGGTACCGTTTACGTTGCTGATGGAAGTTTCAATTTTATTTTCTCCCTGCGATAAATCGATGGTGATCGTTGAATCAAAAGTGTTTCTATTGTTTTTGCGCAGGCTGATGCCTCGCTGTCCATAGAGAGGGGTTTCGTTTACCCATACATTAAAGCGGTCGAGTTTGTAAGTGCTGTCTGCACTTTTAATATCGAGCTTTAGTTTACCTGTTGTTTGCTCATAATTAATATTATCACGGTTAACAAAATCGGCTACGGGTACGCTATAACCATCTCTGAATGCTGTGGTATCAACACCAAGCTTTTTTATGCGTTTTTCGTAGGCTTTGCGATACGACCTTATTAAGGCGGTATCGGTACTGCCGATAGCTTCCAATACTTTATCGGGGCGGTTGTATTTTATGTCGAGTTGTTCAAAAGGAATTGTTTTTAATTCATTAGTGACATAATGCAAATATTTAGCAGCCTGCCGTGAAGATTTGTAATACCCAGAAGGAAGTTTAACTACATAATCCATCCTATTTTTTAAAATATAAATTGAATATTGTATTTGCTGTGTACTAGCATCCCAGACATCTATCCCTTCCCCAACAAATATCTGTTTACCATTTACTATATCTTCTTCAATTGTTAAACTTTCAAAATCTTCTTTAGTTCGTAAAATAAACTCATTAGTAAGTTCCGCTTTTGCTACATCAAACTCAAAACTGGTACCATAATCAAATTGAAGAATTATTTTTTTACCATTTTTTAAGAATACGCTTGCAGAGGGTCCTTCAAACATATTCAATAATTCTGATTGTAATATGGAAGATTTAACAGATCGAACTCGCAAAATCCCATTATTAGTTTTAGTGAGTATTTTACTATTTTTATCTTTAAAGTTTAGCAGTAATTCTTCATCCGGATAAGATGCAAATGGCAAAACAGTATCATAATCAGTAAGCTTATAAAAAAACAATGTATCTTTTTTATCTGAACAGATTAATATATCATCTTCATTAAAAATACATGAAACTTTCACGGCATGTTTTAATTTGATATCATATATTTTTTTTCCTGTGTAATAATTCCAAATTACTATGTTATTGTCTTTTGTTTTAGTAAGAATTCTGCCATCACTTTCGTTAAATGAAATGAAATCCATGTCACCTGAATTCCCTTTAAATTCTGATAATACATTACTATTCAAGACGTCAATAATCCGCAATGTATCGGCATGTGCAATAATTAATTTACTGCCATCCTTACTAAAAGACTTAATAAATGAACCTGTAGAATGCGTGTAAATTAAATTTGATAAAAATTCCTTTATGATTTTTTCTTTTCGAAAATTATACAATACGGAATATTGGTAACTTGTAATTAAAAGTAAATCTGGGTCCAAAGGGTTGCAATCAATTCTGCAAATCCCATCGGGATTGATAAATAAATTCAAGGGTTTGCCAGTTATTAAATCCCAAACCTGTAAAAGCGATATTGGGGAACCAATTAGCCTACCTCCTTTACTAAGCGGAGTGCTATCATCAAGTGGTAAATTAATGGATAAATCAGAAACAGATACGCAGGTAAGGCCATCTTCACTAAATTTAGCAAGCGAAACATTAGCATGGTTATAATGGTTGTACTTATCATCATTAAAATATTTGAGCGGATATATTTCTTTAATTTTTTCACCGGAAACTACATCCCAAATCTTAATCACACTGTCTTGAGCGGTGATTAATTTCTGGCCATCTTGACTAAATTCCACAGAATTAATCGTACTGTAATAATCCAGCGTTGATTTGTAAAGTAACAACCCTGTTCTAATATCCCATAATTTCCATAAACCACAAGAATTTGATACTAAATACCGCCCCTTATTATCTATTGCGACTTTTTGTGGTTTACAATCACTTAAACTATGCATCATTAATTTGGGGGCTTGCGCCCAAAGGATTGTTGAAGTAAAACAAAAAAATACCAATAATAATTTTCTCATAGCATTTATATTATTTCACCAACCCCGCCGCCTTCTCTGCCACGGCTGCAGCCAGCTCACCCAGCTTATCTTTCGTTCCACTCAACTCAAACTTTGTTTTAATGGTTTTGTTCTGTTTGATGTTTACAGTTACAGTTATGGCATTACCTGTTACTGTATACCGGCCGCTTAGTGAATAAGCATCAGGAGAATTGGTTGCAGTTACATATACTATAGCTGCATCAGTTCCCCTGGCCGAGAGGTCATTCAGCTGCAGGTTCACCTGCTTGCTCAGTTCCAGGTCATCATCAGCAATGGCTTCATCGCTGTTCTGAAAATTGCTGGCGGCAAACAAAGGTTTCTCCTGTGGTAAAATAATTTTGGCCATCACTTCATCATCTACCAGGCCAATATTAAAATTGGTATTGGTTACTATCTGCGGATTCTGGCGGCTGCCGCTTTCTTTGGCAATAGCGGTCACTGTTTTTTCTGCAGCGCTGAACCAACGGCTTACATCCAGGTACTTACCGGCATCCAAAATATCGGGCTGCTGTTTAATGGCTTTTAATAAGGAATAGGTAAGCAGGCCCTGGGAGTATCTTCCCATCTCATAAGCACTCTGGTTGCTGGCAGAGGCAGATAAAATAAACAGGCCGGTTTTTTCATTCAGCTTGTCAATGGCTTTTATCTGCTGTGCATTGTCATCGCTTCTTGCCGCTAAATAATCCTGGTCGCCGGTTCCTATTTTCACCAGGTCTTTTATGGCCTGGCCGCTGTTGCAGGCATCGAAAATTAAAATACGCTTTTGCGCTTTTATGTTTTGCGGTTTCATCCAGTCGGTTAGTTCGGCAGTGCTTATGCCTACATCGCCAACGGCACTAACAGCAGAGGCTTTTGAAGCATCGGCCGTTAAGAAATAGAATTGCTTTTTGTCTTTATCCGTTCCGGCACCGTCAGCCATAACCCCATGCCCTGCAAAAAAGATAAGCAGAATATCGTTGGCTGTTGCTTTCTTCCCTATTTCTTCAAGTACTTTTTTAATACTGTTCTTTTCCGGTAACTGGTAGCGCTCTTTTGCCGTGGTAAGGTTGTACATAAACACATGCTCCTTACTATCTGTATTCAATAATTTTTTTGCAGCATTTGCAATAGCGCCTGAAATATCGGTAGCATCCTTGGCGGCATATTTCAGGTCAAGTTCATCGCCTTTGTAATCGCTTACGCCAACCATAACTGCATACAGGTTTGGTGCAGCTGATGCTTCTTTGGTCTTATCAACATTGATCTTAAGCCCACGGGATGAAATGGCATTATCGGCTGTGTAAGCTTTGAGTGAAACCGGATTTTCTTTACCGGCAATAAAGAAATTTTCCAGATCTGATCTTTTAACCAGCAGTTCATAACCATTGCCATGCTGCACCAGGTCCACAGTTTTATAGCGCTTAGCTTCAATACCATTTACCATCAATACCAGGTCGCCGAGGCCACCCCTGCGTGGAGTGATTTTAAACCGGTATTCCGCATTATTGCTACCTATATTTTCTACAGCAGGCATAAGGCCACAAAGATTAAGCTCATTAAGTGTTTTACCGTTAATAGCATCAGCATTGGAAATTCTTTCAGCCAGGTTAGGTATCCATAACTGGTCCTTCACACTTTCAAGTTCTATCACTTCGGTACCGCAGGTAAAATACAATTGTTTACGGGCGGTTTCGGTACCATCATACCTGCCCATGGAATCCATAACGAGGTAATCCTTTTCGCCGGCAATAAAATGTTTATAAAGAAGACCGCCTGTATTTTTATTGTAAACATCCAGGGTTCCCCTATTAGAAACGATAAAAAGATCTGTACCCTTAACAAAATTCAAAATATCGCCGGGGTATTTTCCAATGAATTTTCCGTCTCCCAGGTTCCATAAACAAAAAAAATCATAGTGTTCTGAAACAACAATTTTTTCATCATCTGAAAAAATAAAATTGGATGCATTTGTATTATGATAATTATCCTTAAAAAAAAACCTATCAAGCTGAAGTGTACGCCTGGTAGTGCCTGTAGCAAGATCAATTATATGAATGCGGCTGCGCTGATCCAATGCTGCCAGCACACTGTTATTCTGCAGCCAGTTTGCCCTGATATATCTTGAATCCGGCAGGCTGAAATCCTTCACCGGTTTACCATCAGTAATACCATACATGGCTATAGAGCTGTCAATGCATAAAATATTTTTTTCGTCGGGAGTAAAAAATACCCTGCCGGGATAAGCACTCTTTATGACAACTTTATTTATAATCTTACCCTGATCTGTACCCCATATCAAAACTTCTTTTTCAGCTACCTGGGCCAGGTATTTTCCTGTAACACTGAATTCGGGTATATTAAAAGAGGATGCACCGTCTGCATGAATGATGCGGTTACCGGTCGACATATTGAAAACCGAAAACGTTTTACCGCCTGTGCTCAATAAAAAGTTTCCATCAGGGCTCCATTTAACCGTTGCATCTATCCAGCCGGCATCACCCTGTATCTCGGTTATCAGCTTATTGGTATTGAGTTGCCACATTTTGATCCTGTTATCGGTGCCTGCACTAATGATTACCGAATCATTATAAGTAAAAACAGCACTGGTGGCCCATTCATTATGGGCATTGATATTTTTGAGGAGTGTGCCTTTTTTAAGATCTATCAATTTCAAACTTCCATCCCTGTATGTAAGCAATGCCATCTCGCCGGAGTTGGAAAGCGTTACTGAAGTAATGGTTTCATTATGCAGCCCAAAAATAAAATCCATTTTACCGGTAGCAATATCCCACCGGGAAACATCATTATCATAAGAGCCTATTAATAGCTTGCTGGTGTTTTTTAAAACGAAAATATAATAGAGATCGTCCTTGTGCCCTTTGAGTTCTTTTAACAATTCTCCGGATGGATATTTCCAGATCCTTGC
>JBBSJI010000020.1:0-40108 GCA_038257425.1 Chitinophagales bacterium | reverse complement strand
ATTAAACTTTAAATAACCACCAATTAAAACTCTAAATCTTTAAATCATGGCTCACAACAAAAGAACCTTTTTAACTTTAATTGATGTTTTGGTAAGTGCCGGAGCTGCTGTAATCATCTTCGCTGCATGGGCAAAACTTACACACCAGTCATATGCCGATATGATGTTAACTATAGGAATGTGGACAGAAACTGCAATCTTTTTGGTGTACGCCGGAATTGAGTGGGTAAAGCCTAAGCATCATCCTGAAGATGATCAAACTGATGTACCAGATGAAAATCCTTCTTTAGAGTCAATGGATAAGATGTTACAGAATGCAGATATCACCCCAACCAACCTTAAAAGATTAGGTGAAGGCTTTCAAAAACTGCAGACGACTGTTGGGGGAATGCATGAGATTGGTGATGTGGTAAAAAACACTGGCGACTTCAGTAACAAAACTAAAGAAGCCACTGTAGCCATGGGTAATATGTCGACTGCATTTGCAAGCAGTGCTGCTACCATGAGCAGCTTTAGCAATGCTGCAGACAGCGCTAAAGGTTTTCACGAGCAGGTTCAGGTATTAACTAAAAACCTGGGATCATTAAATACTATTTACGAGCTTGAATTAAAAGAAAGTAATAATCATTTAAAATCTTTAAATACTTTCTATGGTAAATTGGCTGAAGCCAGCCAGACGATGATGGGTACTGTTGAAGATGCAGCAAAAGCAAAAGATCAGATCAGCATTTTAGCCAATAATCTGGGCAAATTAAACTCGGTTTATGGCAATATGCTAAGTGCAATGCAGGGAGGCCGTTAATAATTAATAATTGATCGCCATACAATAATAACAACAGATCAAAGAAAACCATTTAACCTAAACAATCGTAAAATCTAAAATATTATGGCTTTACCTAGAGAGCCCCGGCAAAAGATGATCAACATTATGTATTTGGTGTTGACTGCTATCCTGGCGCTGAACGTATCAGCGGAAGTGATAGAAGCCTTTAAAACTGTTGATAAAAGTTTACAAGGTTCAAATGCAAACCTAACTACTGCCAATGCTATTTTATACAAATCATTGGATGATAAAATGAAGGATGAAAAATATAAGACACAGGCTGCTATTTGGCAACCTAAAGCAGTTATGGCTAAGCAATATTCAGATGAAGTAATAAAATATATTGAAGATCTGAAACTGGATTTAATGAAAAATGCAGGGTTGAAAGAAGATGGCAGCTTTAAGGAAGATAACCTGGATGCTTCAACCCGTTTATTCGAGACTAGCGGCAAAGGCGATCAATTAAAGGCAAAGCTTGACGAATATAAAACCAAAATGCTGAAAATTGATTCTACTTTTCCTGCAAAATTCGCGGCAAATTTCCCGGTTAATACAGATGCAGTTCCCAGTAAAGAAGGTGGGACAAAGCCTTTCACAACCGGCTATTTTCATATGACTCCTACTGTGGCTGCATTAACCATGCTAAGTAAATTTCAGAATAATGTTAAAAATGCAGAGAACACAATCACCAGTTACATACATAGTCAGATTGGTTCTGTAATATTTGTATACGATCAGTTTGCAGCAATAGTAGGGCAAAGCTCTAACTATGTAATGCCTGGTGAAAAAGTAACGATAACAGCTGGTGTCGGTGCTTATAGTACTGCAGCTCAGCCACAAATCACTATCGGTGGCGCAGGCGTTGCTGTAAATGCTGCTGGGGTGGCTATAAAAGAATTCACTGCTGAAGGGGGTGGAGAAAGAAGTATGCCGGTAACTGTTACTTATACAAAACCTGATGGAACTAAGGAAACAAAGACCTTCCCCATTAAGTATACTGTGGGTACGCCTGGTGGAGCAGCTGTAATGTTGGATAAAATGAATGTATTTTATATTGGCGTAGATAATCCGGTAACCATTGGTTCTCCAACAGGTTGGGATAAGACCACTGTTTCTATGTCAGGCGGATCAATAAGCGGTACAGGTTCAAAACGTGTGGTTAAAGTAAGTGCAATTGGTGCTGCAAGTATTACAGTTGTTGCTGATGGTAAACCCAGTACTTTCCCTTTCAGAATTAAGCGTATTCCGGATCCGATAATAAAAGTGGGCCCCAGTGGTGGAGGTACATTGCAGGCAGTGGTTTTCAGGGGTCAGCAGTTTGTACGTGCTGAGCTTGAGAATTTTGATTTTGAAGCCAGGTTTAGCGTAACAGGGGCAACTATTTATTTTAACAATCCTGGTGACAGGAACGTAAAAAAAGTTACAATAACAAGTGGAAGCCTGGGACCTGCAGGAGATTATATGAAAACATTGGTACCCGGCTCTACAGTTATTTTTGATAATATCCGTGTTGTAGGCCCAGATGGTCAGACAAGAACAATTCAAAACCCTCCTGGATTCTCATTATTCTAGGAGTATAAAATAAGAAAGCTATGAAAAGGCAGTATTTTAAATATTTTTTGCTGGCAGTATGCTTAGGCCTGTTTGTAAATGTTGTTGAGGCGCAAAAGAAAAAAACGCGTACTTCAACAAAAAGGGCAAGTACCCGTAAAACTGCGTCTTCCAGAACCAAGGCAAAAATTGAACCTACATTGCCCCAGGTTGATACTGTTGCAGTAGCCCAAGTTGAAAAACTTAATGATAGCTTGCCCGTTAAAACGGTAAAGAAATCATTGCGTCCTGATGAAGCAGTAGAAACCACCATGCTTAAAGACAGAACGCCGCTACCTTATGAAAATTTAAGGGCTGATGATGCGTTGTACCGCCATAAGATATGGCGGGAGATTGATACCCGTGAAAAGATAAACCTGCCTTTTAAGTATGCCGCAGATGAAAACAACGGTAACCAGCGATTTATTTCAATTTTATTTAAGGCTATTCAGGATAGTGCTGTTACAGTTTTTTCTTCTGTTGATGACAGGTTTACAACACCCATGACAAGAGTGGAAATTGTTCAGAAAATGTCGGGAGAACCAATACAGGTACCAGTTTACGATTCATTAGGTAATGTAACTCATTATAAAACTGAGTCACGTGATATCGTTTTAGATTCTTTTTATAAATTCAGGATAAAAGAAGAGGTTATTTTTGATAAAGAAAGCTCACGTTTATTCTGGAGAATATTAGGTATTGCTCCTGTATTTAATGAGTACACTGCTCAAACCAATCAATTTGTAGGTACAACAGAATTATTCTGGGTTTATTATCCCGATATGCGCCCTATCTTCTCGAAATACGATGTGTATAATGGAAAGAACTATGGTGCCCGTATGAGTTGGGAAGATCTGTTTGAAAGCAGGATGTTCTACGGACGTATCATCAAAAGTACTATCGACAATCCTTACGACAAGTTTATTGAACAATACCCTGGTTTGAAAGATAAGGGAATACTCCAATTACTTGAAGGGGAGAATATAAAAGAAAAGATATTTAATTACGAGCAGGACCTTTGGTCATATTAATAGCTTCAACATAATTTTAATTCTAAAAGCCTCCCGATACACCGGGAGGCTTTGTTGTTTTTACAAATTGCCTAAGTTCTCCTCAATAGAATAACGAAAGTGTATATACCCTCTTTAGGGTATTGTTTGATAGTTAACGATAGATTAATTTAGCCTTGGTTTTTCATAGGATATTGGATTTTAAAACGGGGCTGGATTTCTATTCAGCCCCCTTTTTATTTAACAACATCCCTTTAAGAAGTAAAATGCTTAATCAATAATTCGGCTTTAGATTTACCTATTACAGCCGCTATTTCTTGCTCGGATCTGTTTTTAATATTTTTAACTGATTTAAATTCTTTGAGTAAAAGATTAACTGTAGCATCGCCAATGCCTTTTATTTGTTCTAATTCATTTGTAAAACTGCCTTTACTGCGAAGGTTGCGGTGAAAGGTAATTCCAAACCTATGTACCTCATCACGTATACGGCGTATCAGTTTAAGGCTTTCGCTATCCCAGGGTAATTTTACAGATTGGGTATCGCCGGGAAAGAATATCTCTTCTTCATTTTTTGCCAGGCCAATAACAGAAGTAGTTCCCGGCAAATTCAAAGCAGCAATACTTTGCATTGCTGAACTTAACTGCCCTTTACCTCCATCAATTATTATTAATTGTGGTAAAGGCTGCTCTTCGTCAAGTAAACGCTTATAACGTCGGTATACCACTTCCGTCATGGAGGCAAAATCATTAATGCCTTCAACTGTTTTTATTTTAAACCGCCTGTAATCCCCTTTGCTGGGCTCTCCGTTCTTAAAACAAACCATCGCTGCTACAGGGTAACTACCCTGGAAGTTGGAATTATCGAAACATTCTATATGCAAGGGGGTGGCCGGTAACTGTAGATCCTTCTGCAGTTGATTCAATACTTTTAGTTTTTCGCTGCTTGTTTTTTCCACCAGGTTCAGCATTTTCTTTTTTCTCAATTCTTCCCTGAAGTAGTTCACATTTTTCTCAGAAAGATCGAGCAGCTTCTTTTTATCGCCGCTTTTTGGAATAGTTACTACCAGGTCTTTTTCCGGAAACGCTATTGGAATGGGAACAATAATTTCTTTCGCAACACTGTTAAAACTTTCTCTAATCCGGGCAGCAGCAAAGGCCAGCACTTCTGATGCGGTCTCTTCCAGCTTTTTTTCCAATAAGATGGTTTTGGTTTGCACTATTGCACCTGCATTTATGGCCAGGTAATTTACATAAGCAATATTTCCATCTTCCAGTATAGAGAAAACGTCTACGGTTCCAATACGTGTATTTACAACGGTTGAGCGGGCCTGGTAAGTTTTAAGATGTTCCAGTTTAGCCTTAAGCTGTGCAGCTTTTTCAAACTCCATTTTTTGAACATACTCCTGCATTTCTTTTTTAAAATGCTGCATTACCGGTGTCATGTTACCTTTTAATAAATTAACCAGTTGCTGTAATTCTTCATTATAATCTTCTACAGTTTGTAATCCTTCACAGGGGCCTTTGCAATTGCCCAGGTGATACTCCAGGCAAATTTTAAATTTTCCTTTCTTAATATTGGCTTCCGATAAATTTAATTTGCAGGTGCGTAGCAGGATAGTTTGTTTTATGAAATCCAGGAGTTCTCTTATTTTTTCAACAGAAGTATAGGGGCCTAAATATAGTGAGCCATCATTTATCTTTCGGCGGGTAAAAAACACCCGGGGAAACCTTTCGTTCTTGATTACGATGTATGGATATGTTTTGTCGTCCTTTAAACTGATATTAAAGCGGGGCTGAAATTCTTTGATAAGTGTATTTTCCAGCAGGAATGCGTCCTGTTCATTATTTACAATGGTAAATTCAATATGATGAATCCGGTTTACCAGCTCATGGGTTTTATAGGTAGTAAAGGTTTTGGTAAAGTATGAGCTTACCCTTTTACGCAAATGCTTGGCTTTACCTACATATAAAAGTTGATTGGAAGCATCAAAATATTTATAGATACCCGGTAAAGTGGGGATAGTGGAAGCAATGGCCGAAAATTCTTGTTGTGTCATTATCTAAAAGTCCCAAAAGATTTTGTCTTCTCTTTCAATTTTTAAAATACCTTTTTCATCAGTAACAATACTGGTGATTTTGCACCATTGATCATTCACCCAGGTTAACTGCAGTGTCTTATTCTTATCGATCTCCTTAACCATATAAATTCTTTTGATCTTATTGGTAGTGGGATTAATATAAACATCCCAGTGCCTTAGTTGCATGCTGTCAGGTAATGTGTTTATCGGATCATAGGTAAGTGTAACTGCATTTATACTGCGGTCTAAAAAACTTTTTTCACTGAAGAGATTGCCCAAATTGATCGAATCAATCTCGGGAGTTAAGAATTCCTGTACAGCTGCATCCAGTTCTTCTATCTTCATCCATGAGGAATCTGTATGATCATTGATGGTTACATATTTCATCGGGTTAATGCCGCTCTTCTTAATATTATAGATCTCTCCTTTTATATAACCTGTTACGGGGAAAAAATTATGGACTGAATCTTTTTGAAATCCAAAAGGATCTTCAGCCGGTTTAGTTGAATCATTGCAGGACAGCATAACCAAACATACGATGAGGAGGGAAAAGGGAAATTTCATTTTTCAAATTTAAAAGGAAACGATCGCATTGCAAAAATCTGTTATGAGGCTTATGTTTCTAAAGTAAAACGCAACAATAACATGGCTATTGTTGCGTAAAGTATGATGTAAAAATTATAGTTAAAAACTTTTTATCAATCCAAGCTTAAGGCCAACGGCATATGGTTTTTCAATGAGAGCTACATTTTTACGATAGGTTGAAAATACCTGGTAACGCACCTGCGGACCTATCTGGAAATTAAAAGCTTTCAACTTGAAATTCATAAATGTTTCAAAACCTAAATTCAAATTCCAGGAGCTGATAGAGGACGGGTCTGAAACATAACTTTTCAGGTCAGATGAAATAAGATGAGCATTTCCTCCAAAAATATAAGTTGGCTGTACGGTAGCTCCTGCAAACCAGTCTACATTCTGCTCACTCGACAATTTATATGCAAAACCTACTGGTATTGAAATCTGGTAGGTACGGTTGTGTAAAGTTACCGGTTGTAATGGAGTTGAATTATATGAATTTGTGGTGGTAGAAGTTCTTGCTGCAGAATAGGAATAACCTGTATTGGGATCATTAAGCAATATGGTGGTTATGATCGGGTGATTGGTTTGATCTGCGCTTATATTATAATTGGTATAATTAAATTGAACTCCTCCTTTTAATTGCAGCCTTTTTGCAATTGAATAAGTTAAACCCACGCCGGTTTCCATTCCAAACCCTGGTTTTTGGCTTATTGAATTGTTTATATCTGAATTAGCAAAAGCTGATGTAGAACCTTTTGAATTGGTGCTTAATTTCCGGTAATTAACTGCCGGTGTTATATAGAATTGAAATGAAAGATTATTTTTCCATTTATTTTTTCGTGAATTAAGCACTAACATAAAGTTTTCTATCCACGCCTTTTCTTCATTAGATAATGCCTTTTTATCTTCTGCTGCAGTAAGGGCTACAATGGGCGTTTTACCAGGCTCTGTTTTATTTAAATCAGCATCTGCAGAAACCGGTATAGGAGAATTTGCATCAGCAACAGAAGCCTTGTTGCTCTCATCTGTTGTATTATTACCAGCTATTGTATTAGCAGGAGGGTTGCCAGTTTTTGTTTTTGAGGAGTTTGCTTTATTTTTTTTGTTGAAAACCGCAACATCAGCAAAAATTTTATTATTTTTTATATAATCATCTAAAGTTTGTACCAGGTCCTTTCCATTATCTAACGATGTTTTATCTATTGTTTTTTCATCAGCTATAGTTGTGGGAGCATAAATATAATTCGGGCGGTTACTTCTAACTACTGTATAGCCTTCCAGGTCAGGTTGATTGGTAAAAATATCTTCAAATGAATTTTCATAATTACCTGCAGCCTGTTGAGGTATTTTAATATAAGTTGAAAGTTGCTTTGTATTGTTAACCGTAAGATCTACCTGGTTATTTTTTTCATTAATTGAAATGATATTCATTTGTTGGTTAAAGCCTGCACTGTTATCGCCGGTGTGTAAATATCCTATCAGCATTAAAGAAGTTACCAGAAACAGGCTCATGAGAACAGACGGCCACCTGCGGCTTGGATGCAGGTTATTATAAATGCTATGCCAAACCCTTTTAGAAGGATACATGCTGAACTGATCTGCTTTTTCTTTTAGCAGTTGCTCAAATTCATCGGTATAAAATTCTTTCTCCATCATTATAAAACATAAGTAATTGGTAATCCTATCATAAATTCTAACTTGGTCCAACCGCTCCTAAAAAATCTGACTTCTTTATCGGCTTCTGTATTATTTTCTTTTTTATCAATATTTCTTCCAGCATTGCTTTTGCTCTTGTATACTGGCTGCGACTTGTGCTTTCCTCTATATCAAGCATAAAAGCAATTTCTCTGTGCGAATAACCTTCAATAGCATACAGGTTTAATACGGTTTTGTAACCCAGCGGTAAAGTCCTGATACATTCCACCACCTGCTTTGCCTGCATGATCGATGGTATCATTTCCTCCCTTATATGTACACTGTTTGCATTATTGATATCCACACTGTCAGAGAACTTTTTATTTTTCTTCAGGATATTAATACAGGTATGTACCACTATCCGTCTTATCCATCCTTCCAGCGCACCTTCATTCCTGTACTGGTGAATCTGGGTAAATATTTTTATAAAACCTTCCTGTAACATATCCTCTGCATCTTCACGGTTCTTAGCAAAACGATAGCACACCCCTAACATTCGTGGGCTAAACCTATTGTATAATGCCTCCTGTGCAGTGGCATTATTCCGAAGGCATCCGCTAAGCATGAGCTCTTCCGTCATATTTGTGCTTGTTTACCCTATAAATATAGACAAAATACTGTAAACTAATGCTGCATCAAAATATAAAAACATCCCAAAGCAGGGGATGTTTCATATTGATCAAACTGATTGTAAATTGTTGCCTATCAGTAACTTGGGACTACACTTTGTGCAAAATTACCAATTTGCTCTAAGTCCTACCAGGAAGTTCCTTCCGGCTGCTGAAAAACCTGATGCAAAAGCCCTGTAATTCCTGTCTAAAATATTCTCTACACCTAGCTGAATTTGTAAATGTTTTATAACCTGTAAGCTTCCCTTCCAGTTAAGGGTCATCCAGGAAGGCATACCATCTGCAGTAGCATACTGGGCATTATCTTCTCCATCAGCATTGTAATCATCAAGGCGTTTCCATCCATTATAAAGGAGATACATTTCTGTATTGAATATCTTATGCTGGTAAGCAATAGCAGTTTTGCCCATTATGGGGGGAATATGATCCAATGGTTTGCTGGATACATTTCTGCTTACTAAAGCATACGTACCATTTGGCTGTTTCTCGTACACAGTAGAAGTTTTGGATGCATCAGTTTTAAAACTTCCCCTGGTGTAGGAAACTGTGCTGCTAAAACCTAATCCTTTATAAATATCTGCCGCAAGATTAAAAGTAAAGCCAAACAAATTTGCTTTGTTCACGTTCTGGCTTGCCAGTACCTGGCTTTTTACGCCATTATAAATGATCGAATCCTGGCCATTTAATTTAAAAGGTGCTTTGATTATTGCATTTCTGAACAAAGTATAAAATCCAGTTAGCTCTATTGTTACTTTATTGGCAATGCGCTGGTTTAAAGTAAGGTCAAAATTGTAAGTATACTCAGGTTTAACATCCGCATTAGGAACAACTACCTGCCTGGCTGCTGTTGCCGATTCAAAGATCTTTGCAAGATCATCAATATTTGGTGCCCGGAACCCTGAAGAAACCGATGCTTTTATTGTTGTGTTTTTTACAGGAGTATACACTGCACCAATGTTACCGGTAACTGCAAAATTATTCTGTGTTACAGCAGTATCGGGCAAATTAAAAAATGAATTATCCTGTACATTGCTTTGCAGGCGTATAGCCTGTAAGCGGATACCGTCATTTAAAACCAATTTGTTATTGCTGATTTTATAAACATGTTGTGCAAAAACCCCGTAATTATTCATCTTATTCTTTCCATCGGGATAGCGACTGGGTATTTTAGTAACCGCCCCTGTTGTTAAATTAGTTCTTGTTGCAGTTGATTTTACATCATTAAGCTGTGCATCTACACCAACAGTAAGTTCACTGTTGCCCATCATCTTCCTGCCGCTTACAGTAACACCAAATACTTTTACTTTTTCAACCTGGCTGTCAAAACGGTCATAGCGCCGGTATTCCCTGGTTTGCCTGCTTTCTTCAATATCCTGGTAATTGATATTGGCTTTTAGTTCATCAACAAAGCCCAACTTACCTGCATTTAATTGATAGGCTCCCATTATTTTTTTTTGAGGACCATAATACCAATCTGCATACCTGAGGGTAGTACCGATCGACCCTCCAAAATTGAGGATGTCCTGTAAGCGGTCGTACCTGGGCACATCAGTTGAGTTTGAAAATTGAAAATTCAATGAATGGGATACTTTATCATTTTGCCTGAACAATAATTTCTGAACGATATCCCATTGTTTATATCCTGAAAATTTTTGCACCCTGTCATCCTTGTTTACCAGTACAGTATCTACCCCGTTTATGTTACCAACATAATTGCTCCTACTTCCAAAATCGGGATATTTATCAGGGTAATTGCTGCCCATTTTCATGTCTCCAAAATCGCTGTAATTATAAGATTGAAGCCATGCAAAACTTTTACCTCCAATGCTCACATCGGCATGAATTGTTTTTTCATTATTAATACTGCTGTACCTAGTAAAGGCCGACCCTGTAACCAGGATTTTTTTATCTGTTGCCAATACCGGCCCCTTGGTAATAAGATGAACAATGCCTCCCAGCGCATCACTTCCATAAATGGTAGAGGAAGGGCCATACATTACTTCGACCCGGCTTAATGAGTTTTGGTCGGTTGTAATTACATTTTGGAGATGTCCGCTCCTGTAAATAGCATTATTCATTCTTACACCATCCACAACCAACAATACCCGGCTTGCTTCAAAGCCACGTAATACAGGGCTGCTGCCTCCCTGCTGGCTTTTTTGTACGAAGATCTTACCGGTATTGATCAACAGGTCGCCGGTATTTTGAGCATTGGTTTGCGCAATGGTTTGGGCAGTTATCACATCTATTTTTTGAGCAATATTTTTTTTCTTTTCAGCAAAATTACTGGCAGATATAACCACTTCTTCCAGGCCTACTTCTTTAAGGGTGTCTGGTTTGTTTACCGGCTGTTGTGCAAAGCCGGTAAAGCTTACACATAATAAAGCAGGTAATAAAAATATTTTATTCATTTAGAATTGGTTTAATAAAAATAATATACACTGCACAGTAACTGTGCAGTGCTAAAGAAAATGCAATGACTGCTTTAGCAGCCTGTGTAAATTATAATTGGGGAGGATGAATGACCGGGTTAGCTGGTGAGGAATGTATCATTTCATTGAAGGAATAATATTGTGGAGAACGCGATTTCCAGCTTCCTTCAAAGCTGATCTCATTTTGGGCTATATAAACGGGGAAGAATAAAAATTTAATTGCCGAATTGCTGAATGGATTATCAGATTTGCTTTTCTGCTTTTCAAGCTGCACTATCTGTTGTACAAGTTTATCTTCTTTATCATCAAAAAATCCTAGTAAAGAAATTTTATTGCCCTTAGTTGTAAAAGATTTTACATCAAATAATTTTCCATCCAGCAATATTTCTTTACCAGGCTTTACCCAATAAATATTTTCAGCAGAAACAATGACAGTCTGCAGTACTTCTTTTTCAAATTTTTTATCTCTTTGATAATGGAGTACCTTTTGTTTTACCAATATGCTTACCGAAAAAAATATGGGTATTGCTATAAGAAACAATAACCCCCAGGCAATTATTTTTTTTTGGTTGAGGTACATAGAACAGGCAAGTTAGGCATTATTTTTTTTTGACTAAGCTGTCTATCGGGTATTTTGCTTTCATGCTGTCCATTACGCCACTAACCCAATTGTATATTGTAAGCCTTTGATTTTCGTTTAATTTGGCATTTTTATGCATCCATAGATACTTATCATGGGGCATTTCACCTTTCCTTATCATTTCATCTGTTTCTTCCAGTTTGTGGTATTGTTTTCTTAAAGAGTAAGTGGCAAACTCAGAAAAATTCAGGTGTTTTTTACCCTCAATGATATGATCATTTAACCACCAGGCCACAGGCTGTATTTTGGAATACCATGGGTAATAGGTATTATTACTGTGGCAATCATAACAGCTTGTTTTGAGAACTGCATTCACATTTTCCGGAACCGGGTAAAGCGTACTGATATCGTTTTTAGTGGGTACTTCAGCTTTGTTTTTGGGAGGGCGTATGAATTGTATTGCAATAAAAGTTATTAATAAAATTTGAAACATTCTTTTAAAGATTGTCTTAAGCATAGCAGTTTTGGTTTTTTAATTTATTAAAATATTTCCTGTCATTTCGGTTGGTATAGGTAAACCCATCAGCGATAAAATAGTCGGCGCAATATCGCCCAGCTTACCTGCATGTAAAGTTGAGTTCCCGTTTCCATTAATTAAAAATAATGGAACTAAATTTACGGTATGAGCCGTGTTTGGCGTTCCATCTTCATTAATGGCATAATCTGCATTGCCATGATCGGCAGTTAACAACACAGTATACTCATTCTCCAGCGCAGCTGTTACAACTTTTTCTACACATCCATCAACAGTTTCCACCGCTTTAATAATAGCTTGCCATACGCCTGTATGCCCCACCATATCTGCATTTGCAAAGTTCAGGCAAATAAAATCTGCTGTTTTATTATTGATCTCTTTAACAATCGCATCGGTAACTTCAACAGCACTCATCTCAGGCTGCAGATCGTAAGTGGCAACTTTTGGTGATGGTACCATGATCCTTCTTTCACCAGAAAAAGGAATTTCTCTGCCCCCACTAAAAAAATAGCTAACATGCGGGTATTTCTCAGTCTCAGCAATTCGTATTTGTGTTTTGTTATTCTGTTCTAAAATTTCACCTAAGGTGTTTTTAAGGTCATCATTATCAAAAACCACATCCACATTATTAAAGCTTTGATCGTATTGCGTCATAGTGGTATAATGCAGATCCAGCTTTCTCATATCAAATAAAGGAAGATCTATTTGTGTTAATACTTCAGTTATTTCCCGGCACCTGTCTGTTCTAAAATTAAAACAGATGACGGCATCATCTTTTTCTATTTTGACCTTTGGTACGCTTTTGTTGATGATGGGTTTGATAAATTCATCGGTTACACCATTTTCATAAGATCTTTTAACTGCACTTAGCATTTTGGTAGTATCTTCTCCAATCCCGTTTACCAAAGCATCATAAGCAATCTTTACTCTTTCCCATCTCTTGTCCCGGTCCATAGCATAATAGCGTCCTGTTATGCTGGCAATATCACCCACTGTCAGATCTAAATAGGTTTGCAATTCTGTTAAATAACCCAGTCCGCTTTTAGGGTCAGTATCCCTGCCATCTGTAAAAGCATGGATAAGCACATCCTGTAAACCTTCGTCTTTACATAAGTGGATTAAAGCTTTTAAATGATTTATATGTGAGTGTACTCCACCATCACTTACCAGCCCTATAAGATGAAGTGTTTTATTGTTTTCTTTGGAATACCGGATGGCTTTTAGCAATGTTTCATTTTTTGCAAATTCACCTGTTCGTATTGCCACATTTATCCTTTGCAATTCCTGGTACACAATACGGCCGGCGCCTAAGTTCAAATGCCCAACCTCACTGTTGCCCATCTGCCCATCTGGCAGGCCAACATCTTCGCCACAGGTAACTAACGTTGTATTAGGATATGATGCGTATAAAGAATTTACAAAAGGGGTATTGGCATGCTGAATAGCATCGCTCTTTTTTACCTTTCCCAGACCCCATCCATCCATAATAATTAATATTACTTTCTTGTCTTTCATTGGATAAAACTAAAATATTTGCAGCTATTAACAACTCATTAATGTCTTTAACTTACAAAATGAGCTGTAGTACCCGCAATTTTAACTGAGTTGGCACGTTTTTAGTAAATTCATAGCAGGAAAACAATTTATAAATTATGAAACGATTTTTTACTTTATTAACCATTAGCGCTCTATTAAGTTCCTTTACTGTTTTTTCAAGTATTGATGAAGTAATCAGCGCTATGAAAGCAGGCAATGCTGCTGAGATAGCCCGGTTTTTTGACAATACTGTTGAAATAAATATGCCCGATAAAAGTAACAGCTACAGTAAAAGCCAGGCACAACTGGTTTTAAGAGATTTTTTTGCATCCAACACCGTAAAAAGCTTTGATGTGATACATAAGGGCGAAAATTCAGGATCTCAATATTGCATTGGTACTTTAGTAACCCGGAACGGTTCGTACCGAACCACCATTTTTATGAAGCAAAAAGGAGACAAGCAGGTATTGCAGGAAATAACTTTTGAAAGTAAATAACCTCACTGAACCATAATGAATTTTAAAGCCCCGAATTTTCGGGGCTTTATTTTTGTGTTCTTCCTTAGCTTTGTTGTTATGGATTTTAACCAACAACAGGATTTACTGATAACAAATGCACTGGCTGAAGATATCGGTGATGGTGATCATTCAACCATTTCATCTATTGATGCAGCTGCAGAAGGCCAGGCCGTCTTAAAAATCAAAGAAGATGGAGTGCTTGCCGGGGTAGCAGTGGCTGAAAAGATATTCAGGCATATGCAGCCAGGTATTGTTTTTACAGCTTTTAAAAATGATGGTGATGCGATGCAGTATGGTGAAAAGGCCTTTGAGGTAAAAGCCAAAGTGCATACAATATTGCAATGCGAACGCCTGGTTTTAAATTGTATGCAACGCATGAGCGGTATTGCCACATTAACCAGGCAGTACACTCAAAAATTAGCGGGCTATAAAACCAGGTTGCTCGATACCCGTAAGACCACGCCAAACTTTCGCCTGCTGGAAAAAGAAGCTGTAAGGATAGGAGGGGCCGTAAATCATCGTTTTGGTTTGTATGATATGATCATGCTTAAGGATAACCATATTGATTATTGCGGAGGTATTATACAGGCTATCGAAAAAGCATATACTTATGTTCAAACTAAGAAACCCGGGTTAAAAATAGAAGTAGAAACCAGGAACCTGGAAGATGTACAAAAAGTAATGCAGGTTGGAAAAGTTGACAGGATAATGCTGGATAATTTTACACCGGAGTTGATCAGCGAAGCATTAAAAATCATTGATGGTAAATTTGAGACCGAGGCAAGCGGCGGCATTAACCTTAGCAATATTGAAAGCTATGCAGCCACAGGTGTTGATTATATTTCAAGCGGTGCCATCATTCACCAGGCAAGAAGCCTGGACCTGAGTTTGAAAGCAAAGCCCCTCTAAATCTTCCGCCATTATGCGGAGAGACTAAAACACATTAGTATGGCTAAAAAAAATATACGATCATTGGGTGGATTGGTTTATTCCACAGACCCTGACTTTATACTACCGGATGAGACTGCCCAAGAGCAAGAAACTATTGATCCATCTCAACTAAAATTAAAAATACGGTTAGATACAAAGCACCGGGCGGGCAAAGCCGTTACCCTCGTTGAAGGTTTTATTGGCACGCCCAAAGACTGCGAAGAACTGGGTAAAAAACTTAAATCATTTTGCGGTACAGGCGGCTCTGTAAAAGATGGCGAAATAATTGTGCAGGGCGATAACCGGGAAAAGGTTCTGCAATGGCTGCTGAAAAATGGATATAAGGCCTCCAAAAAAATATAAATGCTGCTATTGAATTGAAGGCAGCTCTACAATACTTAATGCTCCGCTCGGGCATTGCCTCACCTGGGCAATTATCTTTTCAGTATCAGCATTGCTCATAATTATCCAAGGCTTACGTCTTGGGTCAAAAACCTGGGCAAGCCCTTTAAAACAAATGCCGGAATGAATACAGATACCGGGTTTCCAGGCAACCGTTATTTCTCCATTTGTGTAATGATGTGTTTGTTTAGACATAAATAGTTTTTTAACATGGAAGCATTTTGTAAATTACAATAAAAGGATATTTTATTCTTAATTTTACACAAACAGTTTAAATGGTTTCTAAAATAACAGAAGGAATTACTATCAGCGTTGAAACGTATTATCAGCCTGAATACAGTAACCCTGTTAACAGTGAATTTATGTTTGCTTACCGGATATCCATTGAAAATAATAATACTTTTCCCGTAAAACTTATAAGCAGGCACTGGCATATTTACGACAGCAATGGCAGTTTGCGGGAGGTTGAAGGCGAAGGAGTTGTAGGTGTACAGCCACAGATCAATCCAGGGGCATCTTATCAATATGTAAGCGGCTGTAACCTGCGGTCAGAGATCGGTAAAATGATCGGCAGTTACCAGATGGAGAATATAAATAACCAGAAACAGTTTGATGTTTTAATACCTGCATTTGAAATGTGTGCCCCCTTTAAACTCAACTGATTTAACCTTTTTCGTACTATATTTTAGCTTAACTTTGGCCCTTAAATAACATATGAAACCAGGTCATACCCAGAGATAATTTTCCAAAATCTTTCGAACTGATTTTCCGATTTTTTGTTATTTTAATAAATAGTTCAAGTAAGCAACAATATCATTATGGCAAAAATTACATTTTCAAACAGCAATAACGAGTTTTATCAAAGTATAAAAACATCGGTAGATGAATATTTTGCAACAAACAAGATAAAAAAAACAGGGGACTGGAGATTGTACATTAAAACAATCACCCTGGTTACTACTGCTATTACCATGTATGGTTTATTGATGCTTGCACCATTAACCAATTGGCAGGCATTATTGTGTTGTGTGATATTGGGTATTGCTGCAGCCTCTATCGGGTTTAGTGTAATGCATGATGCAAATCATGGAAGCTATTCCACTAAGCCAAGATTAAATGATTTTTTAGGACTCACCTTAAATGCACTTGGGGCAAGTTCTTATTTCTGGAAACAAAAGCATAACATCATTCACCATACCTATACCAATGTAGATGGTATTGATGATGATATTGCAAAGAGCCCTGTAATACGCCACTGCGAATCACAGAAGTGGGTGCCGGCGCACAAGGTTCAGTATTTATACCTGTTACCGGTTTACGCCCTATCAACTATTTTCTGGATATTCATTATGGATTTTACAAAATACTTTTCACGTAAGATATATACTACGGATGCGTGGAAGATGTCAACCAAAAATCATGTAATTTTTTGGGTAACCAAAATCCTCTATTTTACTTTTTATATTGTATTACCTATAATGGTATGGGGTGTTGGGGCATGGGCTATTGGTTTTTTCCTGCTTAATGCCGTAATGGGGTTGATCTTATCATTGGTCTTTCAACTGGCGCATGTTGTTGAGAATACAGAGTTTGAACATGTTCCGTTGGATGCCACCAAGCATATTGAATCAGCCTGGGCCGAGCACCAGATGCGTACCACTGCAAACTTTGCGATGGGCAATAAAGTAATTTCCTGGTTTGTTGGCGGATTGAATTACCAGATAGAGCATCATCTTTTTCCACGCATAAGCCATATTCATTATCCTCCTATCAGTAAAATAGTTATGGAAAAATGCGCAGCGTTTAACGTCCCTTATAATAAATACGATACCATGAGTGAAGCAGTAGCTTCGCATTTCAGGGTAATGAAGCAACTGGGTAAAAAGCCCGAACAGGGATCAATGCAGCAGGTAATTGCTGCTTAATTACGGTTTGTATTTTGCCTGCTGAAATATCAATTCTGCATCTGCCTCCATTAATTGTTGCAAAGTATATTCAGGATTTTTCTGCATGAATTTCTTTACGATCTGCCAGCCGGCAAAACTCCCGATATTACCGGGTGAAGCTTCTCCTAATTCCTGTGTCTTTGGTCCTTCGCCAATGTAATTTTTAATGAGATTGTTGTCAATAGTACGTAAAAAATTATTTTGTACAAACAGGTCCCATATCGCTTTCTCATGCTCATATACCGCTTTTAACTGATCTTCCTTATAGCCAATTATTTTGTATTCTTCTGTTTTTGGCAATAACCTGCTTAGTACATAAAGCCTTTTTCCTTTTTCAACCATCTGTTGCACCATTGCCTTATCTTCTAATTTTTCAGGATAAAGATCATTCATTATATTTTTCATGCAGTTCACTGCAATATAACCGGGTTCAAAACGGTTGCTGATATATTCCGGGTAAGTTTCCTGCACAAAAGAAGACCTGTACAAAGGAAAATTCTTTCCAAGATGTTGTTGCAAACCTACAATGATCGCATCATCACTCAGGATATCTCCATACCCATCAATAGGGCCGATATAAGTGATAAGCTTCTTACGCTCTTTGTATGCAGGAAAATAATATTTTACAAATTGAAGGCCTTGCTTTATTTCCTTTTCATACGGAGAGAAATCTTTAAAAACCCGTTGTGATGTATCGTACACCTGCTTGTAGGCCGTTACAAAACCCTGTACATAATCAGCAGCACTATCAGCCGACCATTTGGGATCAGCATTTAAAATAGTCGCTAAAAAATTCTCTCCAAAAGAAGGGTATTTAGCTAAGAGCAGATCGAGGTTATGGGTAAAGTTTGTAGTATCCAATGCAAACAGTTCCTGCTCAAAACGCATCGTGTTTAACTCAACTTTTATGTTTGAAACATTGGGCGTATCATCCCCGCTATTGCAGGAAAATAAAAGAATCACCGCCAGGATATGGAAAAGATATTTCATAATTTTTAATTTGCCACTAATGGCACTAATGTACACGAATAAAAAAAATAACAAACTAATTCACTAATCTTTTTATCTCTAATTTACTTCTGCCAAAATCTACAGGCCCCAGATGGTTATGGACTTCCATACAAATCCCTGCAATTTCATAGGCTTCATCCTTGTAGATTAATTCAGCAATCGTATTTTTTTACAAATATCCGTAATTCGGTCAGCATTTGTATCCATTCGTGTTAATTCGTGTATTTCGTGGCTTAATGTAATTTGTAGCTTAATTTTATACTATGAAAATATTTTTAGCACAGCAAAATTATCACATAGGCAATTTTGAAAGCAATACGCAAAAAATAATCAATGCTATTGAAACTGCAAAACAGCAGGGTGGCGATCTTATCGTCTTTAGTGAGTTGAGTGTTTGTGGCTATGCCCCACGTGATTTCCTGGAGTTTGAAGATTTTATTAATAAAAGTTATGCGGCACTGGATATTATAAAACAACATGCCGATACCATCGGTGTGTTGGTTGGTGCACCTGATAGAAATATGATACGGGAAGGCAAAGACCTTTTTAACGCAGCATTCTTACTTTATCAAAAAGAAATAAAAGGCATTGCCCATAAAACCTGTTTGCCCAATTATGATGTGTTTGATGAGTACCGTTATTTTGAACCTGCCTACGAATGGAACGTAATGGAATTTAAAGGCAGAAGAATTGCAGTTACCATTTGTGAAGATATCTGGAACCTGGGCGATAATCCTTTGTACCGCATTTGCCCAATGGATGAACTGATGAAGCAGCAACCGGATATAATGATAAACTTATCTGCATCGCCATTTGATTATACACATGATGAAGACAGGAAAGCTACTATTAAATCCAATGTATTAAAATACAAACTGCCGCTGTTTTATTGCAATGCAGTAGGCAGCCAGACCGAAATTGTTTTTGATGGAGCTTCTTTAATTTTTGACGCCGCCGCCAATCTTTGCGGACAGATGCCTTTCTTTGAAGAATCTCTTCAATCTTTTATTTTAAATGATGACGGAACAATTGATGCGCCGGTTATAGAGCCTGCCAGCCGTATGCCTGATGCCTTATTGGAGCCCATTACACTTGAACCACACTTGAATATTGATAAAGTATATGATGCTGTTGTTTTAGGAATTCGGGATTATTTTTCAAAGATGGGATTTACAAAAGCCATACTTGGCAGCAGCGGGGGTATTGATAGCGCAGTAACTTTGGCCCTGGCCTGTGCTGCCTTAGGAAAGGATAATGTAAGAGCCGTGTTGATGCCATCACAATTTTCAACAGGCCATTCGGTTAATGATGCAGAACAGTTAAGTATGAACCTGGATAATCCTTATGATATCATCCCGGTTGAAAATATTTACAACAGTTTTTTAAATGAACTGAAACCAATTTTTAAAGAGATGCCTTTCAGCATAGCAGAAGAGAATCTGCAAAGCAGGACAAGGGGTAACCTCTTAATGGCCATTGCCAATAAGTTTGGATATATTTTGCTGAACACATCCAACAAAAGTGAACTGGCAACAGGCTATGGAACCCTGTATGGTGATATGGCAGGCGGGCTGGGTGTTCTAGGCGATTGTTATAAACTACAGATCTATCAACTGGCTAAATATATTAACAGGGAGAAAGAGATTATTCCTGTTAACATTATTACGAAGCCACCAAGTGCAGAACTCAGGCACGGACAAAAAGATTCAGACAGTTTACCAGAATATGAAATACTCGATAAAATTTTATATCAATATATTGAGCGCAGACAAGGCCCAAATGAAATTAAAGCCCAGGGTTTTGATGCTGCATTGGTTGACCGTGTTTTAAAACTGGTGAACATAAATGAATACAAGCGTAACCAGTTCTGTCCGATCATACGCATTTCACCAAAAGCTTTTGGTGTAGGTAGAAGAATGCCGATAGTAGGAAAGTATTTGAGCTGATTATTCAGACCTATAAGGTTTTTAAAACCTTATAGGTCTTGCTTTTGAAGATTATATTTTTTCAACTGTAACTGCCGTACCATAGGCAAGCACTTCGTTGATGCCGGCCATTACTTCATTGGCATCGTACCGCATGTTGATGATAGCATTAGCACCGCGTTCGTTGGCATGCTGCAGCATAAGCTGGTAAGCCTCTTCTCTTGTTTTTTCGCAAAGCTCTACATAAATACTGATCTTGCCTCCAACAAGAGATTGAAAGGCCCCTCCAATATTTCCAAATATACTCCGGCTTCTTACAGTAATACCCCTAACAAGACCGAGGTGTTTGATAATGCGGTAACCTTCCAGTTGGTTGGAGGTTGTAATCAGGTTTTGATCTATCATGACATTTAATTTTACTTAAAGTTAAAGCCATTTTAACAAAGATTTACCCTCTATATAAAAACGGCTAAATATTTGTTAGGCATAGTTCGTATTTTGCGGCCTCACCTTAAATCAGGTTTTTTTAGGCAAACCGGCATTAAGGCTGAATAAAGAAATACAGTACAAGAGTGCGACGCCTGTGAAGTTCAATACAGCTTCAAGGCCAGGCTCAAAAATTTTTTATTTATGGTTCAAACATCTGAAGACATTCGGTTACTGAATGAAAAGATCACACATGCATCGGGCTTTGTTACCCGTATCAATGATGAATTAAGTAAGGTAATTGTGGGACAACAATCCATGATCGAAAGGTTATTGATTGGCCTGCTTAGTAACGGCCATGTTTTGCTGGAGGGTGTACCCGGCCTTGCAAAAACATTGGCCATAAAGTCGCTGGCCCAGGCAGTGCATGCAGCATTCAGCCGTATCCAGTTCACGCCCGACCTGTTGCCTGCCGATGTGGTAGGTACCATGATCTATAACCAGGCGAAAAATGAATTCATGGTTCGAAAAGGGCCCATCTTTTCTAATTTTATTTTAGCTGATGAAATAAACCGTGCTCCTGCAAAAGTGCAGAGCGCTTTACTGGAAGCTATGCAGGAGCGGCAGGTTACCATTGGTGATACCACGTACAAATTACCGGAGCCATTTTTAGTACTTGCCACACAAAACCCAATAGAGCAGGAGGGTACTTACCCCTTGCCCGAAGCACAGGTTGATCGTTTTATGCTGAAGGTTGTGGTTGATTATCCAAGTAAGAGTGAAGAACAGTTGATCATCCGCCAGAATACATTGGGACTTAGTTTTCAGCCCATAAATCCTGTTGCATCAACAAACGAAATTTTAACTGCCAAGGAACTGGTGCGACAGGTTTACCTGGATGAAAAAGTAGAGAATTATATTTTAGATATTGTTTTTGCAACCCGTTTTCCTGATAAATATAATCTGCCCAAACTCACTCCACTCATCGGTTTTGGCGGTTCACCCAGGGCAAGCATAAATTTAGCACTGGCTGCAAAAGCTTATGCGTTTTTAAATAACCGGGCCTTTGTAATTCCTGAAGATGTAAGAAGTATCAGTAAAGATGTGCTTCGCCACCGGATCGGGCTAACCTATGAGGCCGAAGCAGAGAATGTAAATGTAGAGCAGATTATAAATGAGATATTAAGAGTTGTAAATGTACCATAAAGAACGTTTCTCGTTTCTTGTTCCTCGTTGGCAGCACTTTAATTAAAGTCTCTCAACGAGTAACAAATAACGAGTAACAAATAACGAGTAACAAGAAACGAGAAACAACAATGAACAATGTTAACTACAGAAGAAATAATAAAAAAAGTCCGTGAGCTTGAGATTAAGAGCAAGAAGATCACTACGCATTTATTTACGGGTGAATACCATTCTGCTTTTAAAGGCAAGGGTATGAGCTTTAGGGAAGTGCGGGAATATTATGCTGGCGATGATGTACGTTTTATTGACTGGAATGTTAGTGCCAGGTTCAGTCATCCGTTTACAAAAGTTTTTGAAGAAGAAAGAGAATTAACAGTGATGCTTCTGATAGATACCAGCGCCAGTAATTTATTTGGTACAGTAGCCAAGCAGAAAAAGGATCTCATCGTGGAGATGGGTGCCATCCTTACATTCAGCGCCATTAATAACAATGATAAGGTTGGCGTTATTTTCTTCAGCGATAAAATTGAAAAATATATTCCGCCAAAAAAAGGCAGGCAACATGCTTTATACATTGTACGGGAATTATTAACTGTTGAAGCTATGAAGCAGGGTACCAACCTGGATGGAGCTATCAAATTCTTCAGCCGCTCGGTAAAACAACGCAGCATTGCTTTTATTTTAAGCGATTTTCTGGCTACTAATTATGATGACGGCCTTAAGGTAATTGGCAACAAGCATGATGTGATAGGTATACGGGTATATGATAAAATGGATATGCAGTTGCCTGATGCCGGTCTGCTGCAGGTGCAGGATGCAGAAACCAATAAATATACCTGGATAGACAGCAGTGATGAAGTTGTACGTTATAATTACCAACAGCATTTTATGCAGCAGAGCGAAATAAGTAAAAATTATTTCAAAAAGGCTGGCTCAGAATTATTACATGTGCGTACAGATGATGACTATGTAAAAATATTGCAGAAATTTTTTATTAACAGAATCTAAAGAAAGAGTTGACCGTTGTTGGTTTTTTGTTGACGGTGTGCAAAAAGAAAGATTGCTTTTTATAGAAAGACGAACAACGGGCAAGCTCAACGAACAACTTAATTTAAAAGAACAGATGCTGATTAGAAAGAGCCATTGGAATTTGATACGTGCCGGATTAACAGCCTGTTTTTCTTTTTGCATGCAATTTGGTTTTTCGCAGGTGGTACAAACCATTACCGACAGGAAAGATATATTAATTGGCGAACAAATAAAGCTTACCATAAAAGCAACCATTCCTCTTTCTGCCACATTAAATAACTGGGCTAAGTTCCCGGATTCTATTGCGCATTTTGAAATTGTAGAAGCAGCAAAACCTGATACCAGCAGCTTTAAAGATGATTCAAAAGTTATAGAGCAAACGATCATCATCACCAGTTTTGATTCAGGAAGGTGGTTATTCCCGGCGATGCCTGTTCAGTTTGCAGGTGCTGCAGGTCAGCCTCCACGAATTTTACAAACCGATTCTTTTTATGTAAACGTAGCATACTCTCCGGTAGACAGCACGAACGAACTGAGGGATATCAAACCCATCATCAATGTTTCCGTATTTGATTATAAGTTGTATTTTATAATTGGTGGAGTGATTTTATTGTTACTCATTATTTTGCTGCTGTATAGGTATTTTAAAAAGAACAAAAAAACAAAAACACTTATTTCATCATCCAACCTTTCTCCTTTTGATGAAGCGATGACAGAGCTTAAAAAGCTGGGCCAATTTAATTTAAATGATGATAGTGAAATAAAGATCTATCATACCCGGCTATCGTTTATTTTTAAAAATTACCTGTGCCGTAAACAAAATATACAGCTCTTAAATGAAACAACAGGTGATCTTTTGATAAAAATGAGGGATATGAATATGTCATCCGAAAATATTTCAAGCCTGGCTACAGTCCTGCGCTGTACAGATGCTGTAAAATTTGCTAAGTATCTGCCACAGGCGCAGGAAAGTAATTACTGCCTGCAAACTATAACAGAAATAATAAACCTAACAGAGTCTTCTAAACTTCTAAACGCCTAAACCAATTTTGTTCTACGACTATTTTAAAAATATAACCTTTGGCCAACCCTGGTTTCTGCTGCTGCTCATCGTAGTGCCGGTAATGATATGGTGGTATGCAGCAAAGAACAGTAAAAGGCAGGGAGCTATCATCATATCCGATGCTTCAGCCAAAGGATTATCAACCTGGAAGACCAGTTTCCGTCATTTACCATTTATATTCCGGTTGCTGGCAATTATTTTTATCATTGCTGCAATTGCACGGCCTCAAACGGCATATGAAGAACAAAATGTAGAGGGCGAAGGCGTGGATATTGTTTTGTGTATAGATGTAAGCGGGAGTATGACAGCACAGGACCTTAAACCCAACCGGCTTGAAGCTGCCAAAGCGGTAGCTATTGATTTTGTAAACAAAAGATTAACGGATCGTATTGGCATCGTGATATTTTCCGGTGAAAGTTTTACGCAATGCCCGTTAACCACAGATAAACAGGTTCTGGTTTCTGCTATTGAAAGTATCCGCAACGGCCTGCTGGAAGACGGTACGGCCATTGGCTCGGGGCTGGGTACCAGTGTTGACCGCCTGCGCACCAGCAAATCAAAAAGCAAAGTGGTTATCTTATTAACGGATGGAGAAAATAACGGCGGTCTTATAGATCCGCAAACAGCAAAGGAAATAGCCAAGGCCTTCCAGGTAAAAGTATATACCATTGGCGTGGGTACCGATGGCTATGCTCCGCAGCCGGTAAATACACCCATGGGTGTGGTAATGCAGAACGGCAAAGTTTCTATTGATGAAAAACTGTTGAAACAGATCGCCAATGAAACAGGGGCAAAATATTTCCGTGCAAAAGACAATGAAGGCCTCTCCGGTATTTACGACGAAATAAACAACCTCGAAAAATCAAAAGTAGAGATCTCCACAAGAACCCGCTTTACAGAAAAATTCTTTCCTTTTGTGATGGCTGCACTGGCATTCCTGTTTTTGGAGTTGCTGTTGAAGTTTACGGTGTTCAGAAAATTCCCGTAACAGAGTCGGGACGCTAAAGCGGCCTGGATCATTATCGTCTACTAATTTATCAGACTTCGAAGTTTTCAAAACTTCGGAAGTCTATTTACACTTATAAACTCCAAACCTGCCGAAGGATGTAAGCTGAAAAATGTGAAGGGAATTTTAATCAACGTTCAAGTATTTGCGAAGGCGGGGAATTCATTGAATGTCAAGCCCTGCTTTTGCAAATATTTTTGTGAGTGGTATTTGTTTTTTATAAATTTTTTTTATTTCCTCATTCCATTGCTTTTCTCTCTGGTAGCTTTGAATTCCGATCCCACTTTCCATCTTGGCCAGGTGCGGCTGTATGCTAATGTTTTTCCAAGCATGAAATACAATTGAAGGTCTTCAATGGCACCTTCAACGTTCCATTGTGCGCTATA
The DNA here is from genome assembly GCA_038257425.1 of Chitinophagales bacterium. Lineage (GTDB taxonomy): Bacteria > Bacteroidota > Bacteroidia > Chitinophagales > Chitinophagaceae > Ferruginibacter. The sequence goes on along the minus strand of JBBSJI010000020.1, from coordinate 14,794 downwards.
TTCATCCGAAGGCCGGTGGTAATGCTTTAACCTGTATTCTTCTTTTTGCTTCATCACCTCTTCCTTACTCATGCTTTTCATATCCACACCATCATCAAAATGCAAAGATGGAACACCGGCCTTGGCAAAATTGAAATGATCGCTCCGGTAATAATAACCTGCTTCGGGGTGATCTTCTTCTCCAAGATAACGATCTTGTTTGGCCGCTTCGGTTTGTAAAAGGTTTTCCAGTTCGGATTGGCCTTTACCAATGGAAACTACATCTTTTGCCTTGCCTAAATAGTTTACGCCATCCATATTTATATTGCCCACCGTTTTTTCCAAAGTATAAATTGGATGCTGTGCATAGTAAGCAGAGCCCAGTAAGCCTTGCTCTTCTGCCGTTACAGCCAGGAAGACAATGGTTCTTTCAGGTTTTGTTTTAAGGCTTTTGAAAGCACGGGCCAATTCAAACAAACCTGCAATTCCTGTTGCGTTATCAAAAGCACCATTGTAAATAGAGTCGCCTTTTTCATCAGGCCTGCCAATACCCAGGTGATCCCAGTGAGCAGTATAAATAATTGTTTCATCAGGATATTTGGTGCCTGTAATTATTGCAATCACGTTTTTCGAAATATTATAGTTAACATCAACGGTCATGTTTGTCGTTAGTTTCAAATTAAGCGGAACTGCTTTGAATCCGCTTTTATCTGCTGATGCTATTAATTTTTCTGCATCGATGCCTGTAGCAGTCATCAGTTTTTTTGTTGCCGTATCTGTTATCCAGCCGATGATATTGCAAAGTTGCTGTGGTTTGTTACGGTTATCTAATTGTAATCTTGATGTATTGAAACTGGCCTGCTGTACATTGAACAAATAACCTGCTGCTTTCGTTTCATGAATAACCAGGCAACCCTTGGCACCTTGTCTTGCAGCTTCTTCAAATTTATAAGTCCAGCGGCCATAATAAGTCATCGTCTTTCCTTTAAAAATGGTTGTATCTCCTGCATTGAAGCCCGGATCATTCACAAGCACCATGACTATTTTACCTTTCACATCTATTCCTGCATAGTCGTTCCAGTTGTATTCGGGAGCCACTACGCCATAACCTGCAAACACCAATTCATCGTTGCTGAAAGATTGGGATGGTTCAGTCCTGTCTGTCCAGATGAGGTACTCATTAAAAGCTTTTAATGTCATCGGTTCTTTTGCGCCCTGCACTTGCATCACCGAATCGGCCTTTGCTTTTATATTCACCATGGCCACATCCTGGAAAAAACTATTGCCATTGCCCGGCTCCAATCCAAGCGCAGCATATTTGTTTTGAATATAAGCAACGGACTTTGCTTCGCCGGCTGTAAATGGTTTTCTTCCCTGGAATGCATCTGAGGACAGGTCTTTAACGGCCAATGTAAAACTGTCTGTACTGAATACGCCCATACCTTCTTCATTTGAAGCGCTTTCTTTTTGATTGCATGCAGCCAGGAATAACAGGCTTGAAAAAATACAAAGGATCATCCGGTTCATGGTAGTGAATTTTAGGAAAAAATAAAGAATATACTTCGGTTTAAATTCGGAATTAAGTAAGAAAAAAAATAAAGATGATCTGGGCCAATAATAATACTATCTGATATTCAAAAATTAGTAAGAACCTAATATTAAATTGCCACTAATTAATATACCCAACTGAAAAAATTCGTACGCTTTATGAGGTTGGTTATCATAAATATACACAAATACATAATGAGCACAAACTTTCGCATATTTAGATTTTGCCACTTTGCCTTGGGCCTGTAATGCATAAAGCCCTGAATTGTGTGAGGGCTAATTTGCTTCGTCAAGTATTAATCGCTTTATCATCTAGAGTCCATTTTTGTAAAAAATTACATATCTGGAATTGAGGCAAACCGGGGTTGCCTCAGACAAATTCGTGTAACTCATTTTAATTTGTGAAATTTGCCCCCAATGAATGCAACCGTATATAAAAGCACCGGCAACTGGTACCAGGTAAAAGATGATGCAGGCAAACCCTTCAACGCCCGGCTACTGGGTAAATTTAAAATTGACGGTATTACCAGCACCAACCCTATTGCTGTTGGTGACATGGTGAATATTGAAATGGAGAACGAGCTTGAGGGCTCGGTTACCATTACTGAAATTAAGAACCGTAAAAATTATATTACCCGTGTATCGCCGGCCAATAAACACCAGCATCATATCATTGCATCAAACTTAGACCAGTCACTTTTATTTGCTACACTTAAGGATCCCAAAACATCACAGGGTTTTATTGACAGGTTCTTAATTACTTCCGAAGCTTATCATATTCCTTCCATCATCGTTTTTAATAAGAGCGACCTGTACCGCAAAAAGGAAGAAGAGAAATTTGCTGCTGTTAAAGAAATTTATGAAGCCATTGGCTACAGGGTTTTATCAATGAGTATTGAAAAGGGCGATGGGGTAGAAGCCGTTAAATCTTTGCTGAAAGATAAAGTGACTTTATTGAGCGGCCACTCAGGTGTAGGCAAATCAACTTTTATAAATGCTGTATTTCCTGAATTGAAATTAAAAACGCAGGATGTAAGCGGCTGGAGCGGCAAAGGTTTACATACAACCACGTTTGCTGAAATGTTTGATATGCCTGGCGGTGGAAAAATAATTGATACACCCGGGATAAGGGAACTGGGTTTGGTTGATATTCCTAAGCAGGAACTTTCGCATTATTTTCCAGAGATGAGGGCTTTAATAAACGATTGCCAGTTTAATAACTGCATGCATTTAAATGAACCGGGATGTGCGGTTAAGACCGCCGTTGAGGATGGCAATATCCATATTGACAGGTACGTGAGTTACTGCAATATACTGGAAACGATCAATGAGAAAAGTTACTGAGGAAGGTTGCTTTCTCCGCTGTCTGTTTGTATTATATGCATCTTGCTGCTGCCCGTCAACACAGTAATAACCATTAACAATTATTAACTTAGGGCAGGGCTTTAAATATTTGTTTAAGCTCTTTATCAGAGATGGAAGCTTTTTCGCTCTTATCATAAATAGATGAAAGAAAAACAGTAGTAGCAATAATTTTAACGTATGTAATAATTCTGGCACCGCCTGATTTTCCCTTGCCTTTAGAAGCGATAGCAATTCTTATTTTAAAAAACCCATTACCTAAAGATGTTCCTTGTTCGGGGTCAACCGCCAGCTTTTTTATCAAGATGGCTAAATCATTTTTTAAAGAAGGATATTTTTTTGCAAGGCGTTTGGCTTGTGTATCAAATAGTGGAATTGAATCAACCTTATAACTCATTTAATAAGGATTTGGCAGATCGTGATTTTAATTTACCTCTTTGAACCAGGGAGAGTTCGGTAAAAGCCTGTTTAAGTTCCTGAAGCAGTTGCACTTTAGATGGCTCTTCATATTCGAGCAGGGCTAAATCTTTATGTTGTTTTTTAAGTTCTTTCCATTCATTTATAGGAATAAATACGCCGGTTGCGTTACCCTTTGCATCTTCTAATACCTGTAATTTCATAACAATATTTTTATAATCTTATCAATATTAAAATTACAAAAAATTAGCACTATAAAAAACAATCATTTGATTTAAGCTTTCATCAGCCCGGAATTTTAGAATTGCGCTCGTCGATTTTAGATTTTTTCAAACTAAAGCAAAATACGTTGGCCGCAACCATTAGCAAATTAGCATATCAGCAAATTGGATTAATAGACCCTATGCTCTAAAAAATGAGCAACTTCCATTACTACATTATTATTTGTAGCCAGGTTCTTCTTCTGCTGCGGATAGATACTAACCCCGTTAAAGATATTATAATGGAGGGTTAAAAACTGCCCACGATATTGAAAATCCCAGTCAAGGGTTTCAGCATCATCAACCTGGTTAAGGAAATTCACTTTCAGGTCTTGCGAAAGTGTGTTGGCAATTGCGTAGAATTTTGAAATGCCGCAGTTGTCGTCGATCACTGCTTCGGAGCAACCGTTGTTGGTTTTAAGTTCGTAACACATAGGTATAGGTATTGGTTTTTAAAATCAGGGTATTGGGTAATAAAATTTGTTTTTTATTTAATTATCAACCTCCTCTCCACTTGGCCTTCTTTGCTGCTTTTGCAGCTTTTTCATCTCCGCCTAATAATTTTTCGGCACCTACATTCCTGCCATCTGTTGGGCAACCCACTTTATCTTTTTTGCCGAATATCCTGCTTATAAAACATCCGCTTAATAAAAAAGAAGCCATAACAAAAACAAGTAGTATTTTTTTCATGTACTAAAGGTAATATTTTATTTAATCACAAACTCTTTCCAGGCCTCTCCTCCCTTTCCGGAGCGGCACTTCTTATCTTATCCAAACTTCTTCGCTTCCACTTCAACTGTGTTTCGTATTTCATCAATCAAGCCAGGATTCTTCCTGATCTTCGCTTTTTCCAGTTCCCTCTCCTCGGGAGAGGCCCGCCCGGATGACCTAGTCGGACGGGGGTTGGGGTGAGGCCTCCTTAAACCACCCACTATACATAACGTAATTATCGGCGATCCGGTTTATCTCGCCACTTATCATGGCCTCAGGGGTATTTTTTACTTTCCTAGCCGGCACACCTGCATAGATACTCCCCGGCTCAATTTTAGTGTTCTCAAGTACCACGGCGCCTGCGGCAATGATGCTGTTGCTTCCAACTTCTGCGTTATCCATCACTATTGCCCCCATACCAATCAGCACATTATCATGTATAACGCATCCATGTACTATTGCATTGTGCCCAATGCTTACATTATTTCCTATTATAGTGGACGCTTTAAGGTAGGTACAGTGAATTACGGCCCCATCCTGCACATTTACCTTGTTTCCCATGCGGATAATGTTTACATCTCCCCTCAAAACCGCATTGAACCATACGCTGCAGTCATCGCCCATGATCACATCTCCAACGATAGTGGCATTTGGGGCAATAAAACAATCATTTCCAAATGTTGGCAGTATTCCTTTTACAGGTAAAATAACAGGCATAGCTTAATTTTTTTGTACCAGTTGTGTGCAATATTAATTTAAAGAGGTAGTTAAAAGGGTATCCCTAACAGCACATACGACTGTATTTTTTCACTTTGCTCGCAATACATAGCACTTAACTCTATTGGCCCTATGGGAGTTTTATATGCAAAAGTTAATGCAAAACCACTCAGTGCATCTGAGCCCCATGAAGAATTATTGCCGGTTGCAAAATCTTTAACAAGTCCGTTAATCCGTGCTGTGATATAAATATTATTTGCCGGGTTATATCTTACTCCCAATTGTAGTGCTGTTACACTGGATGAATTTAAGGTTGCTTCCTGTAAGCCTGCAAACCTCACCTGGTTTCTAAAACTTCCGCTTAAACCTCCTATTAAAAAATTATTCAGGGGGTTAGGGCTATTCGTAAAATTTATACCCGCCTGTAACTCTGATAAGAAAGTAAAACGCCTGTTAAAACTGGTAAATAAAGATGCATCAACTACAAGCCGGGTATAGTTTTCAAAATTTAAAGTAGACGGCTCTACCGGCATCCCGTTCTGGAATTGCGTAAGGTTTGGTTTTTGATTATATACCTGCGCAAGCTCTGTACTTATCTTCAAGCCTTTTGTTGGAAAAAATATCTGGTTAAGATCATTGTACTTTAAATACACATAACTTTTTATATCGGTAAATCTTCCTTTCACTTCTGTTACCGATCTTATGGAAGGGCTAAACCTGATATATTCAAAGGCCGTACCTATGCCTGCGGCAATTTTATTATGACCGCTATTTTGAAAGTTAAAAAAGATCTGTGAAAAATTCTGTTTGTATGCACCTTCTACTTTAAAATTTTGATAGGTGTTTATTTCCTGATTATCCAGCCTGAACCCGGTTATGAATGCTATATTTTTTATGCGGCCCAGGTATTGAAAATGTTCTGCTTCTACCTGGATGCTTTCTCCAATTGAAGCAGAAATCATACTCCTGGAGTTTGGAATAATGAAATCACGGCTGGTTAAATTTACATTTACATTTATTCCCCTGAAACGGGTATAATACAGTCCTGCTTTTAAATAAGTGTTGGGGTTCTCTTCTGCTGTAAAGATAATCTTTACCGTATCTTTTGATACCTGTTCCAATGCATACGTGATACTGCTGTAATACCGGGAACCATAAGCCCTGCCGATGCTTTTACTAATCTGCGCAGAATTATAGAATCGGTTGTCATAAAAATTCATCAGGTGAATAAAAAAACGTGTCGTTGTTTTTTTAAGGCCACGAACTTCATAATCCCTGACATACACAGTTTTATTTGAGATGCTGTTAGTTGCATTTGCAGTGTCCCTGTTTATTGCATTTAAACTGTCTGCTAATTTTTTAAATGCCGGGTAATACTGCCGCCCTGTTTGCAGACCGATTTCAATTATCTCTTTATTGCTTCCAAAGCTGGCCGTATTGTAATCTTCCAGCGGCATATGGATGTAAATATCGGTTAAGGGTATCTCCTCCTTAAAATCAGCAGCTTCCCTGAAGAAAGCCATCTGCAACAAAACATCCACAGGGTTTTTTATTTTATCCATTTTAGCAAGACCGCTTGTAACATTGCTGCCAATAACAATATCAGCTCCCATTCCCTTTACATTCTTAACCGGAAAATTCCTCACCAGCCCGCCATCTACCAGTTTTTTATTATCTCTTGTTACTGCAGAAAAAACTGAAGGTATGGCCATTGTTGCTCTTAATGCTGTAATGATATTGCCGCTGTCCAGCACAACAAGGTCGCCGGTTTCCAGGTCGGTGGCCATGCATTTAAATGGAATTTTGAATTTATTGAAGTCACGGATATTGTACACATGAAAAAAAAGCTCAGCAAATTTCATGTTCAGTTCCTGTCCTGAAATTACACCCGTGGTAAATCTTATTTTATTATTAATGAAAGGAAGCTCAATTGCAAAGCGGCTGTACTGGTCTTTCTCTTCCATTGACAAGGTTTTCAATGGAACATTGTTTGAGAATAATACATCGAAGTCAATATCCTTTCTTAAAGCTTCAATATCGTTGCCACTGTAGCCAGTAGCATACAAGGCACCTACGATGGCACCCATGCTTGTTCCGGTTATATAATCAATTTTAAGTCCGGCACTGTCTATAGCTTTTAAAATACCGATATGTGCCAGGCCCTTTGCGCCACCTCCGCTTAATGTTAAACCAATTTTAGGCCTGTTGTTATTTTGCTGTGCTGATAACAAACCGGTAAAGCTTAAACAACAAAAAAGGGCCAGAAAAAATTTCATGAAGAAAATATTATTTAAGCAGTGTTATAACTGGTTTTAAAAATACGAACTATCTGTTTTTTTATTTTTTGATAAAAGTTAATTATTCCCTTTTTTATCAGATATCACGGTTAATCCCTACAAATTAAAGTTTTTATTTTGAGATAGCTTTATTTTGCAATATTAAAAAGATATGATGACCAACAGGGAGCTATTTTTAAAGCATGTGGGCCAAACTTCCCAGGCGCCACTTTGCCTGGAGATTGTAAAGGCAGAGGGATGTAAGTTGTTTGATGCAGATGGGAAGGAATATATTGACCTGATAGGAGGCATCAGTGTTTGTAATGTGGGGCACCGGCATCCAAAAGTTATTGAGGCCATAAAAAAACAACTGGATAGTTATTTGCACATTATGGTGTATGGTGAGCTGGTACAAAGTCCGCAGGTGCAGTATGCAAAAAAGCTCACTACACATTTGCCGCCATCACTTAATACCATCTTTTTTACGGCCAGCGGTAGCGAAGCCACCGAAGGTGCTATGAAGCTGGCCAAAAGATACCAGAACCGTACGCAGATCATCTCTTTTAAAAATTCATATCACGGCAGTACACAAGGTGCATTAAGTGTTATGGGAAGTGAATACTGGCAACAGGCTTTCAGGCCATTATTACCTGATGTGTTGCAAATGAATTATAATTCGTTTGAAGACCTTGAAAATATTACGGAGAGAACAGCCTGTGTTATTGCAGAAACCATACAGGCGGAAGCAGGTGTTATAGCACCACAGAACGGTTGGTTAAAAGCACTGAGAGAAAAATGCAATGAAACAGGAACATTGCTTGTGCTGGATGAGATACAATGTGGTTTTGGCCGCAATGGTACACTTTGGGCCTTTGAACAATTTGAGGTGGTACCCGATATTTTATTATTGGGTAAAGCATTGGGTGGGGGTATGCCTTTGGGCGCCTTTATTGCCGATAAAAAAATAATGGATTCATTTACTCATGACCCTGTGCTTGGCCATATCAATACTTTTGGAGGCCACCCGGTTTGTTGTGCGGCTGGGTTGGCAGCTTTCGGGGTTTTGCTTGATGAGAAATTGATAGGATCTGTTCAACAAAAAGAAAAACTGTTTCTTGATCTTCTGCATCATCCCAAAATAAAAGCAGTAAGAAGCCGGGGTTTAATGATGGCTCTGGAGTTTGAAGATTTCGAGATGAATAAAAAAATAATTGATCAATTAATAATTGATGGAGTATTTACCGACTGGTTCCTGTTTGCAGCAAATTGCTTAAGGATTGTACCTCCCTTAACCATTAGCGAAGAGGAAATAAATATTGCCTGTGAAAAAATAAACACTGTATTACGCAGATTATAAAAACCAGAGTATTTCCGTTATATGATTCAGGCCGCTTTAGCGTCCCGACTCTATTCAGGATGATAAACCCGCTCTGCATTTTTATACACCAGGGCTTTATCAAGGGTCATTGTTTTTGTTTTTTGGTTTAAGAACATCTCCACCTGGTCATCATAATGTTTGTTGCCGGGTTTTGCACTGGCGCCATACATGTTCACCGTTTCAATTTTAGGTAGCCCGGTTTTACTATACCTTACAAACATGATAAGCCCATCGCCGCCGATAGATTTCAGTCTTCCATTGTAAAATGGTTCTGTCCATTGTGGAGATAACAGGTCGGGAAAACCACCCAACGGCCATTCATTTCCGCCTCTTGCCAGTTTTTGAATATCACCCAACGTGAGATCAGTGGTACCAAAATTGGTCATCATATAATTACTGATGTATGTAAATACATCAATTGCTTCTTTTTTGGTAAGATGCCTTGCTGTACGGTCGGGCAGTGTTCTTTTAAGTTGTTCGTACATCAAAACAAAAACAGCAGCCCCCTTGCTGTTTGCATCACCACGTTTATCCCAGTTTTTAAAAGTTGTAATCACAGATGCCAGTTGTGGATAATCTTTTTCATTTAAAGAAAACAAAGAATCAAACTGAAATGGATACTGCATTTTTTGCGGCAACTGCAAATCAAATTTTATTTGCTTAAATTTTTCGTAACCCAGCTTTTCATTTAAGGGGAACAGTTCCATAAACCTTACACTTCTGTTGAGGTTATATTCTTCCCATCCATCCGTTTTTGCAAAGGAGGAAGCTTTTAAATTTTCAGCCGGGGCTGTTGCTAAAAAAGAAGAATGGTTGGTGTTGAATAAGAATCCACTTTTTGGATTGATGTATTGCGGCAATTCTTTTTGGGCCCTGAAACTGGTCCATAAAGTTTTTGAAGTATTGCCCGGAACTGTTCTTTTCCAGTTATAATTTTCAGATGCGTTTCTTACGGGCATCAATGCATTGTTGATGTAAAAAATGGTATCATACCTATCAGCATACATAATATTGAACATGCTTAATTCCTGCCGCTCAAGTGCTGCATAAAATTCAGTAAAATTTTTTGCCTTGTTCATCTGGTACCATTGGTCCAGTACGCCTATCTTCATATTAGCCCCAAGCCGCATGGAGAAAAATCCCTGGTCATTTTTCATAGTTGCGCCATATTTACTCCAGTAAACTTTTCTTTTTACATTAACAGGTATGCCTTTTATTTTCAGTTTGATGGTTTTTACTTCCAGATCAACCCATTGCCCGTCGAATTTATATTGTAAATCATTGGCAGGGTTCATTTCCAGTTGAAATTCATCAAACCTGTCGCAGTAGTTTACTGTATGCGCCCAGCCCAGGTTTTCGTTGGTGCCATGTAAAATACAGGGGCCGCCGGCCAATAAACCACCGGTAATATTCAGGCCTTCCTCGCTGCAAAGATGTGCCTCGTAAAACGACTGCGGGCCTGTGTTTGGCTGGTGTGCATTTATAAGCAGGAAAGATTCGCCTGTTGTTGTTTTGGATGAATTGATAGCAGCCGAGTTGCTGCCTTTTTTATTCATTTCGGGTGCTTCCCATTCTTTGTTATTGAATATCCTCATCAGGGCCTGGTCGGCACCATTAAAAATAGTTAATGCAAAAACCGAAGAGGATACATATTCTTTTAGTGTAACAGGAAATATTTTTTTGTGCAATATTTCTTCGGGGTGTTTTTTAGCATAATCATTCAATCCCTGTATGTAACCTGCTGCCAGTTTTAAAAAAGCAGGTGTAAGAGTATTCCATTTTTCTTCAGTTATCTCCCTGCAACGGAAGAGGGCAAAAGCGTAATCACCTGCAGCACCGGGTTTCCCTTTTACACCCGCCATCAGGTTTTTAGCAGGCAGTATAACTTCCTGCAGGCTTTTAAAATCATCTTCGGCCTGTGCCCAGGCCAGGCCATAGGCAACTTCAGCATCTGTTTTGGCAAAAATATGCGGTACACCAAAAGAATCCCGTACAATATCTATTTTGGCAGGATTGATGGCTGTTTGAGCTGAAACGGTATTAAAGAATATAATTGTAAGGAGCCCGGTAATTAATTTTTGCATTTTATTTTAAAGCCTGGTTTAATAATGAAGATGTTTGGCCAATAAAGATATGATGTAAAAGAGTGCGACGCCAACAGCGCTGAAGAAAGATTTAATGCATGGTACAAAAAATAATTTGCGATTACCAAAATCAATAGTTTACTTTGTATTTCAAAGTGCTTTTATATGGAGACACCGCATCAACCTTTGGAAGATCTGCAACACATCAAAAAAATGATGGAACGCAGCAGCCGTTTTATAAGCCTGAGTGGCTTAAGCGGTATTGCAGCAGGTATTTGTGCATTGGGCGGGGCATGGTTTGCCAGCCAGAAAATTAATTGCTGGGTAAAAGGAGATTGCCAGTTGAGTTTGCTGATCAGTTCAGCAGGTAAGGATCTCATCAATGACCTGTTCTGGATAGCAACCTTAACTTTCCTGGCAGCATTTATTACAGCTTTTACTTTTACTTATTTGCGCAGCAGAAAAACCGGTACACCCATGTGGGGTACTACAACAGTCCGCTTATTCTGGAATATGATTATACCGCTTGCAGTGGGTGCTGTTTTTTTATTAAGGACGATGCAGTTGGGAGAGTTTCAATTGGTAGCGCCGGGCTGCTTAATTTTTTATGGCCTTGCATTAGTGAATGCCAGTAAATATACTTTGGGTGAAGTGCGGTACCTGGGCTATGGACAAATTTTGCTTGGCGTTTTTAATTTGTGGTGGCTGGGTTATGGCCTGCAGTTTTGGGCCATGGGTTTTGGTGTATTGCATATTGTTTATGGTGTAATGATGTGGTGGAAGTATGAACGGAAATAAATCTTTTATGAATGATTAACCCGATAGAAAATCTTAATAAAATTTTTGACAGCCGTATCCGCCTGGGCATCATGAGTGCTTTAATGGTGAATGATGCGGTTAGCTTTAATGAGTTGAAAGAACTGCTGGATATAACAGACGGTAACCTTGCCAGCCATTTAAAAACTTTAGAAGACAGCAGCTTTGTGAAGGTTCAGAAAGGATTCATTGGCCGTAAAACCAATACCACTTATTCTATAACAAAGGCAGGGGAGAAAGAATTCAAAGTTCACCTTGAGGCATTAACGAAAATGATAGGGTCGGTAAAATAATATTTTTTTATTCATTCACTTTGAAATACAAAGTACTTTCAATTATGTATAAATTTATCATCCGATCAAGATCGGCCTTGCTGGTTTACCTTACCCACAGGATGGCATTACCTGTATTGCGTATCATTCGTAAGCCTGAAATATTTCCGTACAGCAGTGAAGCATTAAAACAATTCCCGGATAAAACCTTGGGTAAGGACCTAGTTGATTTTTTAGAGCTGAAGCAGATTGAACTTTTACCGTATTATGCCAGGCATGATATCAAACATATTTTACTTGACTATGATACTACTGATGAAGGAGAAGGGTGCCTGCAATGTTTTATGCTGGGCAATGGCCATGTATCTTTTCCGGTAGTGGCCACTGTGTTGTATGGGTTTGTTACCATGCCCGAGTATTGGGGCAGTTTTAAAAAAGCATTTATGAGAGGAAAAAGGGCTGTGCCAATTGCGGACTGGAAATGGTTTGAAATTCTTGATCAACCAACTGCTGAACTGAAACTGAAAATTTTAAATTGATTGTAAAACGCTTAAACTTATTTAACTGAAAAATGCACATTCGTTTTCGGCTGAACTTTATAATATTTTTGTTTATACAACCTGCGCTGGTTTTTGGCGGAAACAGGTTACAGGGAAAACATCATAAATATAATGCTATGAAATTATTAAGATCCTTTGTGCATGCTTTTAACGGCATAAGATTATCCTTTGCTTCTGAACTTAATTTCAGGATTCATGCTGTTGCTGCTTTGCTGGTAACAATTTTATCTGCTGCTTTAGATATTGCCGTTTTTGAATGGCTGCTGGTAGGGTTTTGTATTGCCTTTGTAATTGTGGTAGAAATGCTAAACACGGCCATTGAAAAATTATGTGATGTTGTGCAGCCGGAAGTGAATCCGGTTATAAAAAAGGTAAAAGATATTGCAGCAGGGGCTGTATTGGTTGCAGCCATATTCTGTGTAATTGCAGGTCTTATAATTTTTGTTCCAAAGATCATTGAGTATTTAAAATCTTTTTAAATACAGTTTAACAAAAAAATTGCCCGGCTATTTAAGCCAGGCAAATATGTAAAAATGCATTTCTGTAAAATTAAAAATCCAGTCCCAATGCAAAATACAAAATGGGCTTACCCTTAAAGAAGCCACTCATAGGCCAGCCTGCATCAAATTTTACAAAATAACCCAGCAAAGTACTACGGGCTCCAAAGCCGTAGCCTCCGGCAAACGGACCAACGCCACCTGCTTTTACTTTTACCTGCACAGGATCCTGGCCATACACCACTTCAGGGCGTTTTAATTTTGTGTAAGCGCCGTTCCATGCGGTACCCAGATCGATGAACTGGATGATCTGGAAATTGTTGAGGAAAGAATTATTGATGGTACGGTCAAAGAAAGTTGAAACAATGGGTAACCTGAATTCACTGTTTATTACAACAGCATTATTTCCATTAGCCACATTCTGTATGTAACCCCGCATGTTAACTGCAAGGCTTTGAAAAGCATAATCCTGGTCATTAGCAGGCGGGTTGCTTGTGTTAAAATATCTTTCTTTTATCAAAACGTTATTGGCATCATATTTTTGGTTTTGTCCAAACATCAGCCAGCCATCTACACCGCCCAGGTAATAGATCATTTTCTGGTTGCCCCAGCTGAAATCGCCAGCCGCTCTACCGGCCCAGATAAAATTGCGGTAAATAGGATAGTAATAACGGGCATCAAATCCCAGATTAAATGTGGATGGCCCATCTGCAAACTGTACTTTATTTACCTGCCTGTTATAATCAAAGAATATTTTGTAACGTAAGCCGTTCCAGATATTCATAGCAGGGTTTAAGCTGTTGTCGTAAACATATTCCAGTTTGGTTGTTGAGTATAAAGTTTTTTCATCTGGCTGTACCAATAAATTTGGATCAAGCGCTGCATATACAGATTTATCAGATCTTATACCGGTAGATAAGCGTATGCTTTTGGTCACATCAAAAGGATAAGAAACATTTACCTGGTAAAGATTGGTGTATGTTCTACCTAAGAAATTTCCATTGGCATCTCCTCCCTGTTGTACGTTTCTATAATAAGTAGCACCCCAGTCTATGCGGCGTTTATAATTCTGGTAACTCATGAACCACTCGTTATCTTTTAAATTTGTTCCTATTCTAAATCCGCCGGTTACTTTTATATCCTCTAATAATTCGGATGTTCCTAAACGGATAAGCCCATTCAATACAGACCCTGAATTGAGCATGATGGGTCCTGGCTGATTTGGCCCTCCATAAGGTTGGTAGCGGTTAATTAAAACTCCTGTGCTGAAGCCGGCAGAACCGTAATCAACCGAAAACTTAGGTGGCTTATACCTGAATTTTTTTATTGTTCTCAATACATTATTCTTAGGCGTTGCAATTGTTGATTCTTTACCTGAAGCTGTGCTGTCTTTTTTCTCGTTGGCAAATTCTGTCTGAAAAAAATCGTCATCCTTTTTTGCTGCTTTCGCTTCTGCGGTTGCTTTTATTACCTCAGCCGTATCACTATATTCAGCCATTAATTTTTTCATGTATGCTGTTGGCTGTGCTGTAATGTTGCGGCGGCGCAAAGTATTCTCATCTATCTTTAATTTGTACAACACCTTTTCATCGCTCTGGCGTGTAACTTCACTTACCTGGTTATTATCACCCGCTATACGGGTTTCGCCAAGCGTGCTTTGATAGTTGGTTAAAGGAAAAGAATAAGCAGAATCAGTTGTAACAGAAACTACCGCCACAGAATCAACATCTGTTTTTTTGAATACCCTTAAAGTACTGTCAACTTCTTTTGCAGAAGGGTTACGCAGTATCTGATCGCCAATTAAAACAAGTGTATCAAGCCCGGCCTTTTGTGTAGTGAAAAATCCTGCATACCGGTTGCCAACGCCATTTTCATCACTTACAAAAGTAAAATGATTTTCGTTGTATTGCATGGGAT